>CAZACE010000067.1:2507-7010 GCA_964483255.1 uncultured Oscillospiraceae bacterium | reverse complement strand
ATTCAGCTTGTAGTTCTTGGAAAAACCCCAGGCGCTGGCCGTATAGGTGCCATCCGCCAGTTTTGCTGCATCCTGCACGGTTTCAATGCCGCTTGCAGCGTTAAGAGCTGCAACAGCTGCCGCCTTAAAAGCATTGCTGCTCACGGTTGCGCCCGCCACGCCGTCAAGTTCTGCATCCTGCTTTTCAACAAGCGCAGCGCTCAGCGTATCCAGCGCGGCAAGACCGATATTCGGCGTTTCACCCGCCCCAGTTGCCTGAACAGCGGTAATCTTACCATCCTCGATCGTAATGTTCACGACGACTTCGCCGCCGAAACCCTGCGCAGTGCCGCTCCAGGTTCCGTCAGCAGGCTCAGCTACCGCACCGACCATGCTCACAAGCATAACCAACGCAAGCGCCAAGCCAAAGAGGATCTTCGAGGTCTTCATGATTCTACCTCCTTCTATTTGTCGGTTATTTAACAACCGATCTGAAAAAAGTATAGACCTTAGAACAGTTCCAAGGTCAAGGGATTTATGGTAGAATAATGAAATAAAGATCAGGAGGTGCGCTATGTATTCCATTGCCGAAGCCTCTATCCTGTCCGGCGTTTCCCGCGACATGATCCGGCATTACGAAAAAATCAGGCTCATCAAGCCAAATCGAAATCCTGAAAACAACTACAGAACGTATACCTACAACGATGTCTGCCTGATCACGCTCATCAGGATGTATAACGGCTTCGGCATACCCTTAAAGGAATGCCGGAAAATGCTTTGGGGCGAGCATATTGACAACGGCTGCAAACAAATGCAGTACAAAATCGATCTCCTGAAAAAAGAACAACTTCTCCTTCAAAGCAGAATAGAGTTTTCCCAGTCCCTGTGCAGATGCCTGGAAGCATATGTTTCCGGCCAGTTTTCTTTCCTAGCAGACAGGAGCTGCATTCTTCTCATCCCAAGGTTTGATGATGGTTATCGTTTAAATCTTCTCGAATATGAGCCCGAGCTGAACCGTGTATTCCAGTATTATTATCGCATTCAAAAGGCCGACCTGACGCATCCGGGCAACCCCTATCCCTATGACGTCGGCATTATGATTCCCGCGCCTATGGAACACAGCATCAGCGATACCGTCGTGATCAGGAGAAGCCTCGTCCATCACTGTTGGCTTGAACTGCCCTATGGAAATTCCATCACCCATACCGATCTGCAGCCACTGTTTGACGATTTGCAGCATCAGAATCTCTCGATTGACGGCGACATCATCTGCTATCAGATTCTGGAATCAGCCAAAGAAAACAAGAATAACGTGGTGCTCTGCCTTGAAACGCCGGTTCGATACGAAACAGACTAGTCGTGCTCCTGTTCCGATTTCTATTTTCCCGATGACAACTGGATCAAATCGCTCAATGATGCCCGTTTCATAGTCACCGTAAGTAGGTCTTCCAACACCGATTCTTTCCGCTGCTTCCTTCTGTGTCAGTCCTCTTTGCATGCGCAGCCAGCGTATTCTATCTGGTACGCTTTGAAGCGCACAATAGGGTTGGTGAGCAAAGGAAACCTCTTTTTTCCAACGTAGATTGATGACCTTTTCTGCGACAAGGGTTTTGGGTCTTTGGGGTCACCAACGACATGATGGTCCCATCCGAGGTACAGTCCAAAAATCCTTGCCACGACTTAGTTTTTTGACCTTTATTTCCGGAGCACATCGCTGTTACGCTGGCGAGAGCATCGGATTTTCAATGCACCGCGCGCAATATGTGCTCAACTGCGTGCTGCTGCCCGCCTTATACGTATTCACGCCCTTGATCAGGCCCACCGTGCCGATGGAAATCAGGTCGTCCTGATCAAAGCCCGGCACGCTGTATTTGCGGGCAATATGCGCACACAGACGCAGATTATGCGTGATGAGCTGCTCCCGCGCTTCCCCGTCCCCCTGCGCCATGCGCTCAAGCAGTTTCGCTTCCTCATCCCGCTCAAGCGGCTTGGGGAACGCATTGCCCCGGGAAAGATAACCCAGCACAAAAAGCGCATCTTGAAGAAAAAACAAAATCAGCTGTTCAATCATCCGATCACCCCGTGCATTCTATGCCGTGCGCATGCCTTCATACATCGCCATGCCTCATAAGCATAAACGCGCGGAAAGCCATTCTCTCCGCGCCATGTTTTTTCTTTCAGCCCGTCACGGATGATATAAGCCGCCTCATCCGCCGCACCGCCAGATCCAGAAATCGCGAATCCTTCTTTGCGCATATTGTTCTGCCATTTCTTCAAGTTTCAGGTCTGCCATTTCCATATTCTGCGATTGCCCCTATGCAGAGAATGGAAAAAACTGTAAGCATATGGCCGCCGTTCTTTACGCCATTGAAAAGTACAGTAATGACGCTTACTCGCTTTTCGATCCCAGCGCAGCTTCCAGTTTCATTCCAGCTCTTGAAAAACTGATTCGGGAACACTCTGAAGATGAGCTGCGTCGCTTTCTTTTGGACTATGCTTCCAAGGATGAATCTGCCATGATCGATATCTTGAATGATCGTGTATACCCGCATTGTATCCTGTGAAGAAAACATCAAAAAAGCGCTGCCTCTCATGGCTTACTTTAGCCATTTTGAGACAGCGCCTTGTTCTGTTTAATTGCTGTTTTCAGGAATGCTTGCCAAGCTCTTTGTATGTCTGTCGAATGAGTATAATCGCAATGACGAATGTAAGAATATCCGATACCGGCATGGAATACAGAACGCCATCCAGTCCAAAGAATCTGGGCAGCAGCAGCGCAAAACCCACACCGAATACAACCTCACGGATCATGGAAAGCACAGTAGAAGCAGCCGCCTTTCCCATCGACTGCAGGAAAATAAAGCAGGCCTTGTTCACACAGGCAAGAACCATCATGCACAGATAAATACGGAAAGCCTTGATTGCAAAACTGGTGTAGTAAACACTCTCGTTTCCTGCGCCGAAAATGCTGATCAGCTGGCTCGGGAAAAACTCTACCAGGATCCATGCAACTGCGCCAACGCTTGCCTCTGCAATAAGCAGCTTGGTAAACAGTTCCTTGACACGCACCTTAAGCTCTGCGCCCATGTTGAAGCCGACAATCGGAATACAGCCAGCCGCCATACCCACGGTGATAGAAATGACAATCTGGAAGAATTTCATGACAATACCGACAACCGCCATAGGAATCTGGGCATATTGATCCTGACCAAAGATTTCATCCATCGCACCGTATTTGCGCAGCATATTGTTGACCGCCGCCATTGCCGCAACAAGAGAAATCTGCGACAGGAAACTGGTTACGCCGAGCAGCAGCGTCTTGCTGCAAATGCGTCTATCCAACGTATAGTCCGCAGCATCCGGCCTAACCATCTTCATATTGAGCAAATACCAAAGAGACAGGAAGGCAGTAAGCATCTGTCCGATCACCGTGGCAACCGCTGCACCCATCATGCCCCACCTGAACGTGAAAATGAAAATGGGATCCAGGATGATATTGGTTACGGCGCCTGCGAGCGTAGAAATCATGGCGAATTTCGGATTGCCATCTGCGCGAATAATCGGATTCATTGCCTGTCCGAACATATAGAAAGGAATACCCAGAGAAATCCAGAAGAAATACTCCTTCGAATACTGGAAGGTCTCGGCATTTACCGTGCCGCCAAACATGGTAATGATCGGATCGTCAAAGAGCAGATAGACAGCCATAAGCAGCAGACTGCTTGCAGCGGTCATAACCACAGAATTGCCTACGCTTTTCCTTGCCGCAAAATGATCGCCTCTGCCCAGACTGATGCTGACAAATGCGCAGCATCCATCGCCAATCATTACAGCAATCGCCAGCGCCACGACGGTCAAAGGAAATACAACAGTATTCGCCGCATTGCCGTATGAACCAAGATAGCTCGCATTGGCGATGAAGATCTGATCAACGATATTGTACAGTGCACCGACCAGAAGCGAAATGATGCACGGAATGGCATACTGCTTCATGAGCCTGCCGATGCGCTCGGTTCCAAGATACTGATTCGATTCTTGCATGGATTGATACCTCCAAAATAAAAGCGTGCAGCCGGGCGGTCGCTGGATTTACGCCGCATGGCTACACGCTTGTTTGCTTTTTTAGTCGAGATAATTTCCGACAGGACTTGTATTATACTGTTTGATCACCTTCACGATGATCGATCCATCAGGTTGAACATTTTCCTCAAGAATCCTGTACTTGGTGCGATTGCGCTCCAACTGAATCTTGTAGTGCTCCACTTCCTGCTTAACCTGCTTGACGGCCCAATCATGTTCAACATCTTCTTTCAGCATGAAATGAAGAGTCTGACAGATACAGGCTGCTTGAATGCGCTTCATAACTCAGCCTCCCTTCTACCAAAATAACGAGCTGCATCAACTGGCTTTACGCAATTGATGCAACTCGTTGTTGTTTATACCTTATCACATTTTTCCTGATAAAATCAAATGGGAATTTCTGAAAAACAATCGCCGCTTAAATTACATTTTCAGCTTACATAA
>CAZACE010000067.1:0-2407 GCA_964483255.1 uncultured Oscillospiraceae bacterium | reverse complement strand
AATCAGGCGTGCTGCTCGATTTCGCTCACACATTCACTCTTAATTCTTCCAACAAGGCTCTGCAGCGCATCCACCACGTGCGGACGGATATCGCCGCCGATGAGCACATACATAATGTCGTCTCCCACGGCAAGCTTACCCTCATTGAGCCATGCCTTCACATAGTAAATGCCGTCCATCGCATAGGTCGCAGCGACCGCCGCTTCCACCTTCGCCGCGTCATAGGCAAAGGTCATGCCCGTAACAGGCCGGGCGTTTTCCTCGCCCGCGCGCACCTTGGCCTTCGCCGTCGCGCGCACAACGCCGTTGTGCGTCAGATACATGCCGACCTTGTCCGCATCGGGATGATTCTTGGCTTCCTTGAGCCATTCATCCATCGAGGGAACCTTCTTTACCATCGTTCTTCCTCCTTACTTCATCGGCGCTGCGCAGTCGGCAGAACCCTCGGACGCGAGCATATCCAGCCCATGCTTGACGGGTTCAATGACGGCCAGCACGTTCTCCTTCGCCGCTTTCGGGCTGCCGGGCAGGTTGATGATGAGCGTCCTGCCGCGGATGCCCGCCGCGCTGCGCGATAAGCAGCCGCGCGGGGTGATCTTCATGCTCTCCATGCGCATGAGTTCCGGAATACCGGGCGTTACACGCTCTACGACGTCCATCGTCGCCTCGGGTGTGATATCCCGCGGGGAGAAGCCCGTGCCGCCGGTGGTCAGCACCAGACTGACGCCCAGTTCATCGCAGCACTTTCTGAGTTCCTCCGCGATCTGCGCCCGCTCGTCCGGGATGATGCTGGTGTAGATCACGTCAAAATCGTGCTCCGCTGCAAGAGTGCAGAGCATCGGGCCGCTTTTATCCTCGCGCTCGCCGCGCGCGCCCTTATCGCTGACGGTGATGACCGCTGCTGTGTATTTCATCGCTTAGCCTTCCTCCCTGTGAAAATCGCCGTGCACGCCGCCGGTCTTGGTGATCAGCCGAATATCGGTGATGACCATATCCTTCTGCACGGCCTTGCACATATCGTAAACCGTCAGCGCCGCCGTGGACGCCGCCGTGAGCGCTTCCATCTCCACACCCGTCTTGCCGTCGCAGGAAACTGTCGCGCGGATATCCACCGCGCAGCGCGCCTCATCGAGCGAGAGATCCAGATTGATGCCGGTCAGCATGATCGGATGGCACATCGGAATCAGATCCGGCGTGCGCTTCGCGCCCATCACGCCCGCAATCTGCGCCACAGTGAGCACGTCGCCCTTTTTCATGCCGCCGGATTTGATCAATTCAAACGTATCCCGGCTGACCAGAACGCGCGCCCCGGCGACCGCCGTGCGCTTGGTGGGCGCTTTGTCGCCTACGTCCACCATCTTCGCGCGGCCCTGCTCGTTGAAATGGGTGAAATCGTCTTCGTTTTTCACGCCCACGCGATGCAGCACCGTGTATGTCAGCACGAAATCCGCGATATCCTCCACATCCTCAAGGCCGAAGCAGGGAATGTCCGTATTGATATCCGTTCTGTCCGTCACGATCGCCGCAAAGCGGCTCAGCGGCGAGATGAAGCCCTGCCCGGTTGCTTTCCGGCAGATGCCGATCACCGGCAGATCGCCGTTCTTGTATCCCTCAACCAGAATCAGATCCACGCCGTCGATCCTGGCCAGATTTTCCTCCAGCGTGCTTCCCCTGTGGTCAATCATTACCGTCTTTTCCGGTCCGCCGACCATCACGACGTCCGCACCCGCTTTGGCATAGCGCCAGGAATCCTTACCCTCTTTGTCGATCTCGATGTTGTGCGCATCCTGCTTGATGACCGCAAGACGCAAACCCCTTCCCTTGAGGCAGCGGACGACTTTTTCAATCAACGCTGTCTTGCCCGTACCGGAATACGCGGCAAACGCGACGGCAGGAATGGATGGCATGGCTTTATCCTCCGATCTGATTCATGTTTCTGGCAGCCTGGCTGTGCTGCGTCGCGGAGAGCTCCGCATGGCAGGAGGGCTTTTCAAAAATCGCTTTTCGCATCGTCTCGCGCATTGCATCAGGCGAAAGCCCCTTGAGCGAAATTTCATCCGCACTGTGCAGGCAGGGCTTGAGCTTGCCGTCCGCCGTCAGACGAATCCTGTTACAGGAGGCGCAGAAGTGATCGCTGACCGGGCTGATGAGGCCGATATTCCCCTTCGCCCCCGGCAGGCGATACAGCCGCGCCACGCCGCCGTCGTGCTGGGTCGGCTGCGCAGCGGGCAGGCGCTCAAGCACCGCGCTGCTGGGAATAAACGCCTCCGGGCCGAATTCCCGGCTGTCCACCATGGGCATGAGCTCAATGAAGCGCACATCCAGAGGATACTTGACCGTCAGCGCCGCAAGGTCTTCGATCTCGTCGTCGTTAAAGCCGCCGATGAGGACGGCGTCCAGCTTCAGG
>CAZACE010000066.1:0-7025 GCA_964483255.1 uncultured Oscillospiraceae bacterium | reverse complement strand
AAAGCTGCTTGTATCGATTTGTTTCGTTCTTCCTTAATAAACTTAATATCCCTATCGCTGCTTAAGGAGGAAGTTTTCCACCTTTTTCATGTGCGTTTCATCTTCAACGTGCATCATATGTGATATAATAAGTCCAAAGAAGGTGATGATATGCGTATGCTGATCGCGGAGGACGACCGCCTGACGGCCGACACGCTCACAAAACGGCTCAAGGAAGAGCATTACGCCGTGGACGTATGCTATAACGGCACGGACGCGCTGGATTACCTGCTCAGCGCAGACTATGACGTCGCTGTGCTGGATATCATGATGCCCGGTATGGATGGCATCCAGGTGCTGCGCAGCCTGCGTGACGCCGGGAGACATACGCCCGTGCTCCTGCTCACGGCCCGCGACGCCATCAGCGATCGCGTAAATGGGCTCAACGCCGGCGCGGATGATTATCTGGTCAAGCCCTTTGCCTTTGAGGAGCTCTCGGCTAGGCTTCGCGTGCTCACAAGGCGCACGCGTCAGAGCAGCAATCGCTTCACTGCGGGCGATCTCGTCGTAGATTCAGATGAAAGAAGCGTTATGCGAGGCGGTGAGACAATTGCGCTCACCAGCCGCGAATTCGCGCTGCTGGAATATATGATTCGTAATAAGGGCCGCGTGCTCTCGCGCAGCCAGATTATGGAACATGTCTGGAGCTATGAATACGAGGGCGCGTCGAATATGATCGACGTGTATATCCGCAACCTCCGCCGCAAGATCGACGAAGGGCGCGAGATGAAGCTCATCCATACCGTCCGCTATGCGGGCTATGTCCTCCGGGAGGAAGCATGAAAAAGAAGCTGTCCATTAAGGCGCGCATCACGCTGTGGTATGCTGCGCTGATTGTGACCATCTGTGTGCTGGCTGTGCTGGTACTTTTTCGGGCGTCCCGGTATGCGCAGACGGCGTATTGCCGCGATACGCTGGAAAGCGCAATGGTGGTTATCCTTGATGAGCTGGAAATTGAGCATGGCATGATTGAGATCGACGCTGATATCGACGAGGTGCCCAATGTCTATGCAGCGCTGTTTGATCTGGGCGGCAATCTCGTCTATGGCCGCAGGCGTGTGGAAGCGCCGTTTGAGGAAGGTATTGTGCGCGCCGCTTCTCATGGCGCACATGACTGGATGATCCTGGATGCGCGCATCGATGTAGAGGGATATGAGCCGCTGTGGCTGCGGCTGCATATGTCCGCGGATCTGTCTGCGGATGTCTCCCGGCAGCTCATGCGCCTGGGCGTATGGATGCTGCCGCTGCTCTCGCTGGCGGCGCTTTGCGGCGGCTATGCAATCACGCGGCGCGCGCTGCTGCCCGTCAGGGAGATGACACAGGCGGCTACGAATATCGCGGGAGGCAGGGATCTCTCCCAGCGCAGCACGCTGCGGGGCTATCACGCGGAAGGCGACGAGCTGCATGCGCTGGCACATACGCTGGAAGAGATGCTTGAGCGTCTGGAAATGTCCTTTGAGTATGAGCGACGCTTTACCGGCGACGCCGCGCATGAGCTGCGTACGCCGCTTAATAGCATGGCGACGCAGGGCGAATACGCGCTCAGCCGTGAAAGCCTGGAGGAAAAGGACGAAGCCATCGTCAGAATGCTTGAAAAGAATGAAGAGATGCGAATACTTGTGGATCAGCTGCTGCTCATCGCCCGGCTGGACGCCGGCCAGATTCCTATGGACGAGCAGGTGAATCTGCAGGAGATGATTGAAAACATCGCGATGGATATGGAACCCGTTGCTGAAGAAAGAAATATCCGCATCGAAACGGCGGCAGAGCCGGTAAGCGTGCGCGGCAATCGCGCGATGCTCACGCGTGCGGTGATCAATCTCGTGGATAATGCGATCCGCTATGGCAAAGAATGCGGCAGCGTGCGTGCAGCGCTTACGCAGGAAGGCGGAAAAGCCGTGATCCGCGTGACAGACGACGGCCAGGGCATGAGCGAGGAGGCGCTTTGCCATGTGTTTGAGCGCTTCTGGCGCGGGGACAGTGCGCGCACGACGCAGGGCACGGGTATCGGCCTGGCCATTGTGCATTCAACAGCCAGGGCGCATGGCGGCGATGTATCGGTCAGCAGCGTGTCTGGGGAAGGCAGCGTCTTTACGATGGAACTGCCGCTGGCCTGATTGCCAAAAAGAATTTCAAAAGATTTTCAAAAGAATTTGAAAAAAGCTGTTTTCTTCATCTTGTTTTCATCTTGACGGCCTACAATACAGCCATAGAACAAAACAAGAAAACAAATAAGGAGGAAAACAATATGAAAAAGAGAATCGCAATCGTGGTGATGGCTCTGGTGCTGATGGTGGCTGCCGCAAGCGCCTATGCTGAGGAATTCATCAATGAGAAAAACAACGCGCTGGCGGCGGTGAAGGTGAGCCTGCCGGAGGCCGTGATTGATTACGCGGTGCGCGAGCGCGACGACGGCCGCTACGAGTGGGATCTTTTCTTCACGCAGGGCAGCCAGATCGGCGAGGTTGAGGTCCTCGAAAGCACCAATGAGATCCGCAAGGTGACCCTGTATGAAAAGCCGGAAGGCGCACTGACCGCGAGCGAGGCGATGGCGCTGTTGGCCGAGAAGAAGGGCGCGATTCAGATTATCGATCTTGAGCTGGACCGTGACGGCGGCAGCCTGCGCTACGAGGGCGAGGCGGAGCTTGGCGGCAAGCGCTACGAGTTCGAGATGCGCGCCACCGGCGAAATCATCGAGTGGGAAAGAGATTAACCAGCGTTCCGCTGGACCATGTGACCTTCGGCTTGCTTCCAATGGCATCATTCGGGCAGAGAGCCCTCTGATGCCTGACTTGGAGGATACGACGGCTTTGAGGTTCTAAAACCGTTTTGTTCGCACATCGTGCGCTCCAAAACTGCCGGGGACGCGGACAGAATAAACCCCATAAAAAACAACGCCTTTCGCGAGAGCGGAAGGCGTTATTTTCGTTATGTGACTTTAAACCGCCGCGAAGCGGAAGACGGGAGTCTGAGGGACAATGTCCCTCAGGCAGGTTCGGGCGGCAGCCCGGCGGCCCCAAACGTCACTCCCTCGTCAGCTCTTCGTCGGTGAAATGCTGCTTGACGCGGCGCGTCCATACAAGATAGAAGAAGATCACCAGAACGGCGAACGTCAGCAGCCAGGAGGCGGGATAGGAAACCATGAGGCAGCCGAGCGTCGGGATGGCGCGGAAGATGGTCATGACCCAGACGATGCGGAATACGCAGGCGCCGAGGATGGAAACGGCCATGGGCAGGATCGAATAGCCGATGCCGCGCAGCGCGCCGGTCATCACTTCCATCATGCCGCACAGGAAATACGGCGCACAGACGATGATCTGGCGTTCCATACCGGCGGCGATGACGGCGGGATCGCTCGAGTAAAGCGAGAGCAGCTGCTCGCCGAAGACACAGGAGAACAGACCCAGAATGACGCCCGTGATGATCGCCCAGATCATGCTGGCCTTGATGGCGGCGAAGATGCGGCGCGGCTTACGCGCGCCGATGTTCTGGCTGGCGAAGCAGGTGACCGCCTGCTGGAAAGTATTCATCGCCTGATAGATGAAGCTGCCGACATTGGCGGAGGCGGCATTGCCTGCGATGACGATGGAGCCGAACGAGTTGATGGACGACTGGATGACGACATTGGAGAGGGAAAAGACGGAGGACTGAACGCCCGCCGGCAGGCCAATGCGGATGATCTCGCGCAGTTTGCCCGGATAGATGCGCAGGCGGCGGAGATAAAGGTGCGTCGGGCCTTCCATGCCCATCAGGCAGCGGACGACCAGCAGCGCGGAAACCGCCTGAGAGATGATCGTAGCCAGCGCGACGCCGGCGACGCTCATGTGGAAGACGATGACAAAGATCAGGTTTAGCACGACGTTGATCACGCCGGCGATCGTAAGAAAATACAGCGGGCGCTTTGTGTCGCCGACGGCGCGCAGGATAGCCGCGCAGAAATTGTAGAGCATCTGCACCGGCATGCCGAGAAACAGGATGCGCACATAGAGCACGGCAAGATCGATGACATCCGCGGGCGATCCCATGATCTCCAGCAGCGGATGCGCCAGCACAAAGCCGAGCACGGCGAGCACAGTGCTGCCGAGCACGGAGAGCAGCACGGAGGTATGCACCGTCTGGGAGACGGCGTCGTCATTGCGCGAGCCCGTGTAGCGCGCGACGAGCACGTTCGCGCCGACGGACAAGCCGATGAACAGGCTGATGATCAGGTTGTTGAGCGAGCCGACGGAGCCGACGGCAGCCAGAGCCTCATTGCCGGCAAAGCGGCCCACGACGATGGTATCTGCTGCATTGAAAAGCAGCTGAAGAATGCCCGAGAGCATGATCGGCAGGGCAAAAATGAAGACCTGAGAGAAGATCGGGCCCTGAGTCATGTCCATGGTGCGGCGTGCGTGCGTCCTGTTCATGCGGTTCATCTCCTTGCCTGCGTGTATACATTCATGATAGCACGATTTTGTTTTTTGTTAAGAGCAAATTGTCACAAAAAAACGCCTCCCTGCATGGGGAGGCGAAGGATATTTGCGATTACGCGATAAAGCCCGGGATGAACAGCGGACCGTAGACGATCAGCAGGAATACGACGATCAAGCCGATCAGATAGGGGATAACGGCCTTGGCAATCTTCGTCAGCGGCAGATTTGTGATGCCGGAAGCGACGAAGAGGTTGATGGCAACCGGCGGCGTGATCATGCCGATGGCGATACCCACGACAAAGAGAATGCCGAAATGCAGCGTGGAAATGCCCAGCGCGCGGATCAGCGGCAGGAAGACAGGGGTCAGCAGGATGATCGCGGAGGAGGTCTCCATGAACACGCCCGCGATCAGAATGATCACAGAGATCAGGAAGAGGATGACGTACTTGTCGGAGGAGACGCTCAGCACGGCAGCAGAGATGGTCTCCGGAATCTTCCAGTTGGCCAGCGCCCAGCCGAACGGGCCGGAGCAGGCGATGATGATCATGATGACGGCGCTGGTTTTCGCGGAGCCGAGCATGGTCTTGTACAGCTTTTTCCAGGTCATGTCCTTATAGACGAAGGTGGAGACGAGCAGCGCATAGATGACGGCGACAGCCGCAGCCTCGGACGGCGTGAAATAGCCGGAGAAGATGCCGCCCAGGATGATCAGCGGCATCAGGATGCCGGGGATCGCCCTGAGGAAGGTATGAAAGACGTTGCTCAGATTGAAGGACGCGCCCTTGGGATAGTTGTTCTTGTAGGCCTGCACCAGAGAGATGGCGATGAGGATGCCGCCCATCATGAAGCCGGGCAGGAAGCCCGCCTGGAAGAGGTTATTCACGCTCTCCTCGGCGATAACCGCATAGAGCACCATAGGCACAGACGGCGGAATGACGACGCCGATCGTTCCGGCAGCCGCGATAAGCGCCGCAGCCTGGTCTTCCTTGTAGCCGCGCTTTTTCAGCTCGGGCACAAGCGTTGCGCCGACGGCGGCGGTGGTCGCCGCGCCGGAGCCGGAGATAGCGGCAAAGAACATACCCGCCAGAACGGAAACTACGGACAGGCCGCCCTTGATCATGCCCAGCAGGGACTCGCAGAACTCTACAAGCACCTTCGAAATCTTGCCGCCGGCCAGCAGGTCGCCGGCAAAGATGAAGAACGGCACGGCAATCAGCGAGAAGGAATCGCAGGCGACAAACATGCGCTGCGCCAGCATCATCATCTTCGCATCGCCCACGCCCGCAAAGAGCGTGACGCCCGCAGCGGCGCAGATCGAGAAGCCGATCGGCACGCCCACAAGCAGAAGAAGGATAAACATGCCAAAGAGAATCAGTGCCATTATCCCTTCACCTCCGTAAGCGCTTCTTCCACACCCATGAGCAGGGAATGAATCATCATGATCAGCATGCTGACGGGAATGCAGCTGTAGATGTACTTCATCTTGATGGGCAGAGCCGTAGCGGTCTTCTTGAGCTTCATGCAGTAGAGCGTGCTGTAATAGAGCAGAACGGCAAAGAGCACAAAGCAGATTGCGTGCACAGCAACGCGCAGCGCCTTGGCAACGCGGGGGCTCACGGCGTCGTGCAGGAGGGTGACGGCGATATGGCCGTTATGGCGATAGACGACGGTCGCGCCCAGGAAGGTGGACCAGATGAGCAGATAGCGGGTGACCTCGTCCGACCAGGACAGGGCAGTGAACCAGGTGCGGCAGACGATCTGCGCGCCGGTGATGACGACCATGGCGCCGAGCATCAGCACGATGGCAGCGGAACAGAGCTTGTCCAGCGCATCGCTGACGGGCGAAAGAATCTTCTTAATCAGCATAGAATGCCTCCGATGTAAATGCGGCGCTCCACGACAGGAGCGCCGCATGATGGGTAAAAGGGGATTACTCGGCCAGCGCGGTCTGGATGCGCCCGATGAACTCAGCATACTGCGGATACGCATCGTAAACCGGCTGCACGGCGGCGCGGAAGGAATCGACGTCCGGATTTTCTACGATCTCCATGCCGTTGTCCTTCAGAGCCTGAATCTGACCGGCTTCCTGCTCGGCAACCCAGGCACGCTCGTACTCGGCGGCCTCCTGCGCAGCCTGCTTGAAGATGGCCTGAGTCTCCTCGTCCAGGGTGTTGAACACATCAAGGCTCATGGTGATGATCGCGGTGGCGTAGGAGTGACGATCGAAGGTGGCGTACTTCTGGCCATACTCCCAGAGCTTGTAGGAGTACATGACGTTGACCGGGTTTTCCTGGCCCTCGATGGTGCCCTGCTGCATGGCGGTGAGCGCCTCAGCCCAGGCCATCGGCACGGCGTTGACTTCCAGCGCCTTGAAGGTGGCGGTGTAGACTTCGTTCTCCATCACGCGCAGCTTGAGACCCTTGAGGTCCGCAGCGCTGGTGATCGGACGGACGGAGGTGGTCACGTTGCGGAAGCCGCGCTCGGCGTAAGCCAGACCCTTGAGGCCGGCATCTTCCAGCGTGCCAAGGAGCTCCTGGCCGATTTCGCCGTCAAGAACCTTGTAGGCTTCCTCGT
>CAZACE010000065.1:2205-7027 GCA_964483255.1 uncultured Oscillospiraceae bacterium | reverse complement strand
ATCGCGCAACCTGTCGCCGCTTTCAAGCGCTGTGCTGACGCTTGGCGAGATTTCCGGCGGTACGGCGGGCAACATCATCTGTGACAAGGTGACGATGCGCGCCACGCTTCGCACGGCCAACAGCGAGATCCGCGCGATGATGAAGCGGCGCATTCGGGAAGTGACGGTCGGCGTGGCGCAGGCCATGGGCTGCACAGCGGATGTGGATATCGTCTCCGGCTATGCGGCGCTGGTGAATAACGATCAGGAAGCGATGCGCATCCGCCGCGTGGCGGGCAGGCTTTTTGGCCGCGAGAACGCGGTGGAGAAGCCGGAGCCGAGCATGGGCGGCGAGGATTTCTCGTTCTTCAGCGATTGCGCGCCCGGCGCGTTCTTCCATGTCGGCTGCTCGGCGAAGGAGAATATGCCTGCGCCGCCGCTGCATAGCAAGGACTTTGCGCCCGACGAGCGCTGCCTGACCATCGGCGCGCTGATGCACGTGGCGCTGGTGCTGGATAAGGGCTAAGGAAAGAGGGTTGCTTATGCTCTACGGAAAAAAGCTGAAATACGGCGATACCATCGGCCTGATCGGCCCTTCCGGCACGGTACGCGAGGCGGGCGCTGTGGATCAGGCGATTGCGTATATGCAGGAGATGGGCTTCAAGGTCAAGGTGGGCGAAAGCGCCCATGCCAAGTACGGTTATCTCTCCGGCACAGATGAGGTGCGCGCCCGGGATATCAATGCGATGTTTGCGGATAAAGAGGTAGACGCCATCGTCTGCACGCGCGGCGGCTATGGCACCATGCGTCTGCTGGATCTGCTGGATTATGACGCGATCCGCGCGAATCCGAAGATCTTTGTCGGTTTCAGCGATATCACGGCGCTGCATATTGCGTTCCAGGAAAAATGCGGTCTGGTCACGTTCCATGGCCCGATGGCCGCGCGCTGGATGCATGAGTTCCCGGACGGCTTTACGAAAAAGGCGCTGTTCGATGCGCTGATGAATGCAAAACCGCTGGGCGAACTGCATAATGCCCCGGGCTATCATGCGCGGGCGACCGTCAATCCCGGCAGAGCGGAGGGCATGCTGGTCGGCGGCAATCTGTCGCTGATTGCCGGCACGATCGGCACACCGTATGAGCTGGATGTAAAGGGAAAGATTCTCTTTATTGAGGAGATTGGCGAGCGCACGTACTGCGTGGACCGCATGCTGACCCAGCTGCGCCTGGCGGGTAAATTTGACGATTGTGCGGGCGTGGTCTTCGGCGATTTCAACGATTGCCCGGTGGAGTATCCGGAATTTGGTCTGACGCTGGAGGAGGTCATCCGTGATATCGCCGCGCCCTGCGGAAAGCCGATGTTTACCGGCCTTCAGGCGGGCCACGTTTCGCCCAAGCTGACGCTGCCGCTGGGCACGCGCTGCCGCATGGATGCGGATAACTGCACGCTTGAGGTGCTGGAAAGCGCCGTGCGCGACTGACTGAATAAAACATGAAAAACTTTACAGAGCAGGTGGAGATGATTCCCACCTGCTCTTAGCGCATAATCCGCCAGCCGATTCCCATACTAGGGAAGCCGAAACAAAGCAATGAAGGAGGCGGCATTTCGTGCGAGCAACGGGTATCGTTCGTCGCATCGACGATTACGCTATAATAGGCCTAAATCAGAAAGGCCAAGGCAGAGGTATTCGCTGATTTCAACCACCTTCACGAATCCACTTGAGCATTTTGATTGCGGAGAGCTGCCTCCGCGCTGCAAAGGAGGCACTGGCAGCCATAACTAAATAGGAATTCCCGCTATGATCTGTATTTTGGAACATGGCGGGAATTTTTCTGTTTCTAGCAGGTATGGAGCTCAGTCGGAGTATTTCGCAGTTGAAACAGGCATTGGAAGAAAACGGGAATATGGAGATCTGATTTCTGCGATTATCCGTGATCTGGATGATGATGCAGCGACGATCATCATGGGCGGCAGCAGAGGAAGCCGTCAAGCTCTGTTTCATACAACGGACGAATGGAATTGATGATAAACATGTCCGGATCAAGGCAGAGAAAGCGATCTATTTCTTTGGACAGCAGCTGCGCAGCCAGCATACGGCAGTACATGGCGCGGGAACAATACTTTTGCGCATGTCATGCTGTAGAACACGCCGCACTCCCCTCGATAATCCTCATGCCAAGGCTTGTTCTTTCCACAGTAATGGATGATACATGTGCTTTCAGGAATCGTCTCAACCGAAATCTTTCCAAACGACAGCGCATGCAGCATGGGATAATACCGGACGTCGAAGTTGTAACGGATCGGATCAAGCATGATTGTTCTGTCTGCGTACAGCGCATTGAGGATATCCTGATCGGGCAGCACCAGCTTATTCATGTGCTGATCGATAAAGCTGCAGACGTCCTGTTCGTTTTGCTCCCGGCGCAAAAGATCAAGGTTCATCAGCAGAACGCCTGAATTGAAATAATGCGTATCCTTACCCATGTGCAGCCGCCTTTTGAACAGCGCTTCGCTGACATGATTGATGGAACGCGCGGCGGCAAAATACGCATTGCCCATGTCCATGTGATACAGCGCTTCAAGCGACGAGAGGATCACCATGTCGGGATCCAGATACAGCGCGCGGGAAACGTCGTCCGGGAGCAGCTTTGCGGCAAAAATCCGGTAATACATTTCTTTGGAAAAGTGGAATGTCACCGGCCAATCTGCAAGGAAATCGGCTGTGACGCGAACGCTGTGCAGACGAAGACGGGAATCGCCAAGCGTATCGCGAACAAAAGAAAAGCTGTCATCCGTCAATTCCGTATGAATGACATAGACTGTAATATGTTGTCCCGGATGCGCATCCAGCAGCGAGCGAAGCATGACGCACAAGGGCTTTATGTAATTGGCATTGAGCGTTACGACAATGTTCATGTTAATCCTCCTGATGATTGGATACTGTATCAGAAAGCTCCTGAGCCCGCAAGAGAAAGCGGCCAAGCTATGCTGCTGGCCGCTTCAATTGTCAGATTATGCATTTTCCGTCTGCGCCAGAACAGCCTCTTTGGCGGCGGTGGCTTCCTGCAAAAGTATGTATGCTGAGGAGAACGCCGGTACGGCAAAGAGCATCCCTAGCGGGCCGGCAATACCGCCGCCGATGGTGATTGCGGCAAGCACCCACATGGCGGGCAGATGAATCTTGCCGCCCACGACGCGGGGATAAATCAGGTTGCCTTCCACCTGCTGGAGGATCACAAGGAAGATGAGAAACACCAGCGACTTGAAGGGGTCGATGGTCAGAATCATGAACGCGCCGACAAATGCGCCCAGATACGCACCTACGATAGGGATGAACGCCGTCACGCCGATCAGCGCGCCGACCATCGGCGCATACGGCAGACGCAGGATCAGCATGCCGACAGTACAGAGCGACCCGAGGATGATGGCCTCCATCGTCTGCCCGACGATAAAACGCTCGAATACGCCGATGCACACATTGGTCACATGCATCAGCCTGTTTCCCATCGTCTTGGGAATCCATGCACGGATCAGGCGCGTAACCTGAGCCGTCAGGCGTTCCTTGTTGGCAAGGATATGAACCGCAAACACGAGGCTGACGACCAGATCGACGATTACCCCGGCGACGGAGCTGAAGGTCATGACGGCGCTGGAAACAAGCGCGCCGCGCTGCTCGGCAAACCATGTGCTCAATCCGTTTTTTATGCCGATCCAATCAATATCGATCTTTTCCAGATACTCTCCAAAGGGAATCATGGAATAATCCGTATGCGCTTCAAAGGCGGCCATCTGGTCGATGACGCTGATGATTTGGCTGCCCAGCATGGCAACGGCTTTGACCAGCTCCGGCACGACCAGAAAAGCGATGCCGATGAGAATGCCAAGAATTGTGGCCAGCGCAAGCAGGATGGACAGCCCGCGCCCGGCCCTGAGGATTCTCGTGCTCCGGCATTTTGCAAAGAGCTTTCGCTCAAAGAAGCGCATCGGCAGATTGAGAATCAGCGCAAAGAACAAGCCGGTGCACAGCGGCGCGACGAGGGAAAACACGTAGCGCACAGCAAACGCAAGCTGAGAAATGTGGCGCACGCCCAGATAGATCAGCACGCATGCGGACACGATGCCGATGATCCAGCGGGAGATGATTTTGCGAAGCTTTGGATCTTCAAAAAACATGATATCCTTCCTTGGCTACATGAGCGGTGCAAACAGCCGCAGAATATCCTGAAACAGGCGGGCAAGCACGCTGGCTTTGCAGTCTTCCTGCGTGATGAGCTGACAGCTGGTAAGCGTTTTCAGAAAGTCTTTTTTTACGTCTGCAATCGTGCTGCTTTCCATCAGCATGACGCCGCATTCAAAGTGCAGATACAGCGAACGGAAGTCGAGGTTTGTCGTGCCGACGGTGGCGATGTTGTCATCGGATACGAATGTCTTGGCGTGCATGAATCCGTGTGTATACTCATAGATCTTCACGCCTGCGCGGGTCAGCTCGCGATAGTAAGAGCGTGTCGTCATATGCACAATCCGCTTGTCCCAGATGCGCGGGGTGATGATGCGCACATCCACGCCGGATTTTGCGGCAAGCATCAGCGCGGAGAGCATGCTGTCGTCAATGATCAGATAGGGCGTGGTGATGTACACATAGTCTTTGGCAGAATTGATGATCTGCAGATACACGTGCTCGCCGACATTGTCCTGATCCATCGGGCTGTCCGCATAGGGCTGCACGAAGCCGTCTGTCCGGGTATCGCAGGGCGCGTCCTTCCACGGATAGAAGGCCTCAAAATCCTCTTGCTTGTTCTTGCACAGCGCCCACATTTCAAGGAAGATCAGCGTCAGGCTCCA
>CAZACE010000065.1:0-2105 GCA_964483255.1 uncultured Oscillospiraceae bacterium | reverse complement strand
TCCCACATCTTTCCTTCCTGCACGATGAAGTATTCCAGAAAGATGTAATGTTCCGCGCTTTCCAGATCGGGAATCAGCGCCTCAAAGAACGCCTCGCCGGGCGAGTAATACGAAGTCCGGGTCTGGTCATAAACGGGAAAGCCTGCGAATTTTTGCAGATACCGGATCTGGGATACGCGATGAGGCAGAAGTTCTTTGGATTGTTCATAGCCGTCCTGCGGCAGATGATAGAGCGGCCGGATATGCCCTTCAACCGCGTCGATGGACTTTTTAAAGCGGCGGGTCGATGTCTGGAAGGTGAAGAGCAGATACAGCGCGCCGCCGAACAAGGGGAACATCAGAATCAAAAAGACCCATGTGAGCTTGTATGCGCCCTTGTCCTTCTTGGCGATGACATACAGCGAGACGAAGAGACTGAGGCCCGTCAGCAGATGATTGAGACGCTGGGAGACGGCGCTGCCGGTCAGGATGAGATGAATAAGGAATGAGGCCTGAAGGATAATCAGCAGCGCGACCCAGACTCGCTGCGCAAACAGAGCGCGGAACCATTTCTTGCGCATCAGGAAGCCTCCTTTCGGCGTGATACATCATGTATGCGATTCTGATCCAGCTTTCGCGCAAGCAGAAGAGACGCGATCACCAGCAGAATACTTAAAAGTAAGGATACGATAAACATGGGTGACGTCGGATCATGGATGCTGGCTCCTGTGAGCGTATTGAGCACAGTTTTTGGCGCAGACGCCAGCGTGCTGGCAATCAGAAAAATGCCCAAAGGGATGCGCGCTGCACCCAGATACACGCTGAGCAGATCGTTGGGCACAAAGCTGATGAGTCTTGGAATAAAGCAGATCTCAAGCTGATGCTCATGACAGCGCTCAACAAAGGGCGCGAGTTTTTCATATTGATGCTCAAACCGCCGGGTCGCTTTCTCGCCAAAGAAGAAGCCTGTGGCATACGGAACCAGATAGCACAGCATGATGCCCAGCAGATTGACGAGGATCGCGGCGGACTTGGTAAACAGCCTGCTTGCCGCGAACTGAAGAAGCGGCACGGGCACGACGAACACAAGCCCCTTGATGGCATAGAGAACGAGCAGCACGATGGCGCTGCGCCACGAGCCCTGCGGCAGATAGGAAACGATGGAGCCGATGATCTGCTGGGCGTGGGATGCGATGTAGACAAGCAGCGAGAGGATGAAGAGGGCAATCGCGGTGATTATGCCGCCCAGAATGATTTTCTTTTTCATGTGAAATTCAATATGCCGTGCATCCGCAGGGATATACGGATGCACGGCGATCACTCAGTGATGATGCCTGACCAGATTAGCAGCCTTGGAAATTTCCATGACCAGAAGCGGGACAAGAATCAGGATTGTACCGATCAGATATCCCTTCGCGGGCAGCACAATCAGGCCGAACAGGCTGCGAAGAGGAGTCGCCAGCACGAGCAGCACGAGCAGCAGGGAGACGGCAGCCGCGCCGCTGAGCTTTTTGTTGCTGAACGGGCCGATTTTGAACAGCGAGTGCGCCGAGCGCATGTTGAATGCCTGCACAATCTGAGACAGGGAGAGCACCATGAACGCCAGTGTCTGGCCGCCCTCAAGCAGACCGGTCATCCTCTCGCCCATACGGAAGGCGATCAGCGACAAGAGGCCGAACATCACGCCCTGAAGGACGATCTGCACGCCGTAACCGTTGGCAAAGAGACCCTCGTCCTTCGGCTTGGGTTTCTTTTCCATCACGTCGCTTTCCACGGCCTCCATGCCCAGCGCGATCGCGGGCAGGCTGTCCGTGACGAGGTTGATCCACAGCAGCTGCATGGACAGCAGCGGGGTCTTGTGCCAGAGGATCATCGCCATAAAGACGGTGATGACCTCGCCGATATTCGTGCCCAGCAGGAAGCCGACGACCTTCTTGATGTTGGCGTAGATGCCGCGTCCCTCGCGGACAGCGTCCACGATGGTGGCGAAGTTGTCGTCGGTGAGCGTCATGTCCGCTGCACCCTTGGCGACGTCCGTTCCGGTGATGCCCATCGCGCAGCCGATGTCTGCTGCCTTGAGCGCAGGCGCATCGTTTACGCCGTCGCCGGTCATTGCGACGACCTGC
>CAZACE010000064.1:0-7077 GCA_964483255.1 uncultured Oscillospiraceae bacterium | reverse complement strand
CCGTGCAGGTGAGCAAGCTGCGCTGGCGCTATGTCGATCAGACGGACAAGCCGCTGACCATCCCGGAGGCGCTCTACATGGCCACCGCAGGCGGCGGCAGATTCTTCGGCAAAGTTGGCCTCTTTGAGGAAGGCTATACCTTTGACGCCGTCGTCATCGACGACAGCGCGAACAAGAATCTGCGCACATTCTCCCCCGCCGAGCGTATTGAGCGCTGTGCATATCTGGGCGGCGCAAAGGTCACGGACAAGTTTGTCGATGGCAGAAAAATCCTGTAAATATATGCACAGCTCTGACGGGCTGTGTTTTTTTGTGAATAACAGCACAATTTGACAAATGCCACACTTTTGCCACAAACCTTCATTATGCTGTATGCAGATGCACATGCTTCCGAATTCAAAGAAGCCATCCCATCAAAACCGAAAAGGAGAAACCTGATATGAAGAAGATTCTCTCCATCGCGCTGATCGCCGTGATGCTCCTGAGCATGGCCGCGATTGCGCAGGCAGACACCCTCGCCGGCGTGGCCAAGGGCTTCGGCGGCGAACTGACCGTCACCGTCACCACCGAAGGCGATAAGATCACCGCCGTGACCGTGGACAGCCACAGCGAGACCCCGAACATCGGCACCAAGGCGATCGATGAGCTGCCGGCCAAGATCGTTGCCGCCAACTCCGTCGACGTGGACACCGTCGCCTCCGCGACCATGACCTCCAAGGCGATCATCGCCGCCGTCAAGAACGCGATGGATCCGGCCAACAATCCGTACGAAGCGCCGGCTCCGGTCGAAGTGAAGACCCAGAGCGCCGAGGCTTCCGAGGCCTACATCGGCCTGGGCGTACACAGCACCGGCCGCAAGGGCCCGGGCTCTGACGATCAGGGCACCCAGGTCTGGAGCTTCAACCAGGTGATCGCCGCCGTCGTCTTTGATGCGGAAGGCCGCATCCTGCTCTCCAACGTCGACCAGCTCGAAATCGCGACCCCGAACTACGACGGTTCCACCATGCCGCATCTCTCCGGCTTCCCGGGCCAGGGCGGCTACAACTGGGACAGCGACCACGACGGCGTTGTCGACGGCAAGACCGAGGATACCGAAGAGAACTTCATGGCCGAGGTCGCTTCCTGGCAGACCAAGCGCGAGCGCGGCGAAGGCTATGTGATGGGCACCGGCTACTGGGCTCAGCAGATGGACAAGTTCCAGACCGTCTTTGCGGGCAAGACCGTTGAAGAAGTCAAGCAGTGGTTTGCCAAGTACTGCTCCGACAGCAACGGCCGCCCGATGCAGGCCGGCAACGAGAAGGACGCCGCCAAGTACGACGCCCTGACCGATGACGAGAAGGCGATGCTCGCCGACATCACCTCCTCCGCCACCATGTCCCTGAACGACAGCCATGGCGACATCATCACTGCGCTGGAGAAGGCCTACGCCAACCGCGTGCCGCTGAACGTCGAATCCGCTTCTGCGATGGGTCTGGGCATTGTGAACACCGGCCGCAAGGGTCCGGGTTCTGACGATCAGGACACCCAGGTCTGGAGCTTCAACGACGTGTATGTCGCCACCCTGTTTGACGCCGAGGGCAAGATCGTCGCCATGCACGCCGATCAGCTCGAGGTCGCGACCCCGAACTACGACGGTTCCACCATGCCGCACTTCTCCGGCTTCCCGGGCCAGGGCGGCTACAATCTGGACAGCGACCATGACGCCGTTGTCGACGGCAAGACCGAGGATACAGAGGAAGCCTTCATGGCAGAGGTCGCTTCCTGGCAGACCAAGCGCGAGCGCGGCGAGGGCTATGTGATGGGCACCGGCTACTGGGCCCAGCAGATGGACAAGTTCCAGGAGACCTTCGTCGGCATGACCGCCGAGGAGGTTGAGGCCTGGTTTAGCAAGTACTGCTCCGACAACAACGGCCGTCCGATGCAGGCCGGCAACGAGAAGGACGCTGCCAAGTATGATGCTCTCTCTGCCGAAGAGAAGGCCATGCTCGCCGACGTCACCTCCGCTGCTACCATGTCCCTGCGCGACAGCCACGGCGATATCGTCTCCGCGATCGTGAAGAGCGCCGAGAATAAGATCGACGTTGAGCTGACCATCGGTAAGTAATTCCATACGCAAAATGCCCGCGGAATAAATCTGCGGGCATTTTGTTCATTGGGGATATAAAGCTGCTCAAGAGCACCGCGAAGCGAAGAAGGGGTCTCCCAGGCGGGTTTGGGCGGCAGCCCAATGTTCCTGTACGCGAAGCGCCCATAAGCAAGAATCTCTGCGAAAATTGCAGAGATTCTTTTGCATCTGTATCAGAATCGTAATTGTCGCCTGACGGCTCCTCTCCGATTCCCGTTTGTCTTTGCGCTTCGCGCACGGGTTACGTTGGGGATTTCATCCCCAATCCCCTGACAAGGGACTTCGCCCCTTGACCCCATGTTCGCTTCGCGCCTGTCTTCGTTACTTATCATTACCCCCTTAATATTCCTCTTTCCCATCCTCCAGCGCCGTCTGCGCTTCCCTCACCGCGGCAAACTTCTCCTGCATCGTGGGGTTATTCTTCGTCAGGCGCTTGATCGACAGATCCATCGCCTTATTATTGGCCAATCGCAGATTATTCACCGAGCTGAGCAGTGCATCCTTCGTCTTCTGCAGATGCACGATCGTCTTGTCAATCTCGTCAATCGCATCCTTAAACCTGCGGCTCGCCAGATCGTAATTCTTGTTGAACTTGAGCTTGAAATCGTTGAGCTCGCTCTCAAAATTCGTGATGTCGATGTTCTGCCTGCGCACGTTCTCCAGCTCAATGCGGTATTGCAGGCTGTCCAGCGCCGCATTGCGCAAAAGCGTGATCATCGGAATGAAGAACTGCGGACGAATCACGTACATCTTCTCGTATCTGTGCGATACGTCGACGATGCCGCTGTTGTACAGGTCGCTGTCGCTTTCCAGCAGCGAAACCAGCACCGCATACTCGCAGCCCTTCTCCCGCCTGTCCTTGTCCAGCTCCTTGAAGAAGTCCTCGTTCCTGTGCTTGGTCGCCGTGGTGTCCATCTCGTTCTTCATTTCGAACATGATGGAGATGAATTCGACGCCCTCCGGCGAGGATTCGCGATAGATGAAATCGCCTTTGCTGCCCGTGCGCGCGTCGTTGTCCTTTTCAAATGTCGCGCGCTGAAACGCCAGCGCCCGGATCTTGTTGAACTCAGTCATGCAGTGCATTTCCAGGCTCTCGCCGATCATCTTCGTGGACTGCCTGGCCTTGAAATCGCGGTAGTAGGCGATCTGCTCGTCCTTCTGGCTGATCTCCAGCTTGTGCTGATCCTCAATGGATTTTGCCTTGAGCTGCGCTGTCAGCTTCTCTTTCTCAATCTCGTTTTTGAGCATGGCAATCTGCGCATCCTTGCCGCTCACAGCGCTCTGCACAGCCATCTGCCTGTCCATTTCGCCCGCCTGAATGCGGCTCTTGAGCCGTTCAATCTCCGCGTCCTTCTGCGCGAGCACAAGCATGTTTCTGGCGTCCGCCTCGCGCAGCGCCGCCTGCTTTTCGGCGCTGCCATTTTGCAGCTGCGCGCGAAGCTTTGCGATCTCGCTGTCCTTTTCGGCCTGCGTCTTTTTCACAGCCAGCTCAATGGCCATGCTCTTTTCGCTTGCAAAGGCCTTCTCCCGCTGCTCAAGCTCTTTCTTGAATTCGTCATCGCGCACCTGCTTGACGATCGCCGCATAACCGGATTCATCGACCTGAAAAACCTCGCCGCACTTGGGACATTTGATTTCCTGCATATATACCTCCGCCTGCTTTGCTAAGCATATTCTAGCAGACATTGCGCGCAAATGCCATACGAAATCCGTTTTCCCTTGACACCTTTCCAAGGATTCCTTACAATATGATCATCCATCACGCATCATCAGGTGATTTATGAATACAAAGCCTTCTTCCCGCCCGCGCATCACGGGCGCGCATGCATTCCTGCTCGGCGCGCTGCTGGCGCTGATCGCGCTCGCCCCGGCAATCCTGCCCTACGGCGGGCGCTTCGTCACCCGCGGCGATTATATCGAGCAGCAGCTGCCCTTCATCCTGGAAACCCGGCGCATCCTGCGCGCGGGCATTTCCGGCTATTCCTTCAATACCTTCCTCGGCGCGCCGAGCGTGGGCAGCTATGCGTTTTACACGCTGGGCAGTCCGTTCGTCTGGCCGCTGGCGCTGCTGCCCAAGGCGCTTGTGCCCTTTGGCATCAGCCTCATGGCTGTGCTCAAGCATGCCGTCGCGGCGCTCACGTCCTTCTATTATTTCGACCGCATGATCAAGGACCGCCGCCTTTCGCTGCTGGGCAGCGTGCTTTACACGTTTTCCGCATTCACCATCGTCAATACCCAGTTCTATCATTTCACAGAGGTCATCGCCGTTTTCCCGCTGATCCTGCTGGGGCTGGAAATCGCCATGGGCGATAAGCCCCGTCCGGGGCTGCTGGCGCTTTTCTGCGGCGTCAATGCCCTTGTCAATTACTACTTCATGTTCTCCAGCGCGATCCTCGCGGCGCTGTATTTCGTCTTCCGCTTCTTCTCGGAGGACTGGAAGGGCGCGCGCAGCTTCCGCCGCGTCTTTTATGCCGTGTTTGAGTGCGGCGTGGGCTGCGCGCTCGCCGGCGTGATTCTCATGCCCTCGCTCATGCATATGCTCACCATCACGCGCACAGGCGCAGGCGACGGCTCGCTGCTTGCGCAGACCTATTCGCCTGCGCTGCTTCTGGAGCGCCTTCGTGCGCTGCTCATGCCCATCGAAAGCAACGTGCTGCATGCCTATTACGGCGACGCGCCCAGCTGGAGTTCTACGGCCAGCTATCTGCCTGTCTTCGGCCTTACCGGCGTGACCGTCTTTGTCCTTGCGCAGAAAGCGCAGCGCTGGCTCAAGGCTCTGCTTGCAGCGCTGGCCGTCTGCTCGGTTATTCCAGTGCTGTGCGGCGCATTCGCCTTGTTCACCAACAGCGCATACACCCGCTGGTGGTACGGCCTTGCGCTCATGCTCGCCCTCGCCACGCTCTATGCGCTGCGCGCTGTGCAAAGCCACCGCGCGTGGCAGATTGCCTTTGCCGCCTGCACGGCGCTCGTGCTGGCGCTCGTCGTTCCCTTTCTGCTGCCGGATAGCGTAATCGCCCTGCTGCCGGACCGCATTGGCGAGATCCTTTTAAACCGCCGCACGGGCGCTTATGCTCCGGATGCGCTGCGCGTGCTCTCCATCGCGCTCTCCCTGCTGGGCGGCGGCGCGATGCTCCTGCTGATTCGCAAGAAGCTGCGCTTTGCCCCCGCGCTGGCGCTTGTATGCGCCGCAGCCTGCCTGCAGTATGCCGGCTATATCGCCGTGGGCGACCGCGTGATTCTCTCCGGCGGCTCCGATCCGGGAAACGGCGTCTATACCCTCGATCAGATTGCAGAGCCCACGCTCTCTGCGCTGGAACTTGAGGAGAGCGCCGAATACAAGCGCATCGACTACGGCAAGCGCATCCGCAATTACGGCCTCATTCGCGGCAATTCCTCGCTGACATGCTTCTCGTCGCTTCGCACGTCGACCGTCGGCAGGTTTGTTGCCATGGCGGGCTTCGGCTACGATGAATCGACCACCGTGACCCCTCCGGACAATCAGGCGGCCATCCGCGCGCTGCTTTCCGTGACGGAGTATCACCGGTTTGACGAGGACGAAATCATCCCCGAGGGCTTCGTATACGACCGCGAGGAAAACGGTTTCATGGTTTACGAAAATCCCAACGCCGTACCCATGGGCTTCCTGCAGACGACCGTCACCGGCACGCACCATCAGCGCATGGACAGCGAAACCATCGGCACGGTGCTGCTTGCCAGCGCGGCGCTGGATGATGCATATCTGGAGCGTTTTAAAGATAAGATGGACGTTCTGGACGTATACAACATCCCCGCCTGGCAGGAGAGCGTCCAGTACCTGCAGCAGAATGCCTGCGACCGCTTTGCGCTGACGCAAAACGGCTTCACCGCGCACATCGACGCCAAGGAAGCCGGACTCGTCGTCTTCACCATCCCGCATGACAAGGGCTTCTCCGCCATACTCGACGGCGAGAAGGCCGAAATCATCCCCTGCGACGTGGCGTTCATGGGCGTGTGGGTCGAGCCGGGCGAGCATGAAATCACATTCACCTATCGCACGAGGATGCTGACGCTCGGCTATATCATGAGCGGCCTGGCCGCCGTGATGCTCGGCGCATACGTCATATTGGCGAAGAAAAAGAAGCTTCCGTAGCGGGAGAACTGTTAAAGAACATTTTATCCATCAACAAAAAGACGAGCATCCGGCAACGTACCGGGTGCTCGTTTCATGATGCAGCAGAACAAACGCAACGCACTGGTACAGTGCGTATAATTGCGCCCTCCTGAGAGGATGGAAATCTGCAAAGCAGGATCAGTATTCGACTGACGACTCCGTACAGCGATAAATGGAGAAAATTTGCCAGTGAATTTGCAGGAAGGCAAAGCATCAAACACACAACTTCATCTCGCCGCATTAACAATCATTCATTAAGGACATTGTATCGCAGAATTGTGAGCATTTTGCAGTTTCTTTCTGTATATACTAGGAAGCATACCATGCGTTTCCTTAAATGTATTCGTGAATCTGCTCTGACTCTCATAGCCAACGGCAAGCGCAATTTGCGCAACAGTCATATCTGTTTCTCTTAACAGGTTTGCAGCGTGTTCCATTCGATGCTGCTTCATATGCGCCGCAATCGACATGCCATACACATCTTTGAATACTTTTTTTAGTGTGGTTGGATTCATCAAAAATTGTCTTGACAAATCCTCGATGGTAACCCTGTCTGCAAGATGCTCCACCAAATACTCGTGTATGCGGTGAATGATCTCCTCGGCAGAGCTGTTGTAATCTATGGCTTTTTCCGGGCAAGCGATTTCCATCACCTGTTCAACTGATTCATGCAGAAACTCACATGTTTCGGTTTCGACCGCCTTGTAATAAACCTCTTTTCCGTCACGCCTGCTCGTAATCAAACCGCTTTCGTACAGCGAACGAAGATGATGCGAAACAGCCGGACTTGACATATCGAGCA
>CAZACE010000063.1:0-7091 GCA_964483255.1 uncultured Oscillospiraceae bacterium | reverse complement strand
AGGATGGCAGAAAAGAGGTGGATGATCATCTTGAAGGCAGGCGTGAGTTGTGCTAGAATAATACAGTTATGTCATTTGAGTGAAACGGATTTTCCGGGGGTTATATGAGCAAATCGATTAAAACGGCGCTGCTTGCTTTTGTGCTGCTGGCGATGGTGCTGCTTGTGCCGTCTCCGGCGCTGGCGATGGGGCATACGCTCTATGGCGCTTTTGTGGCAGCTGCTGGCGCGCTGGCGGTGCTGCTGCTGCTTCAGCTTCGCATCCGGGAGACAAAGGCACGCCATCCGCATGCGGACGGGCCGACTGCCGTGATTTACAAGGTGCATCATCTGGATCTGGCGCTGTTTACGATTCTTCCGGCATTTGTGCTTGCGCGGCTTTCCTATTGCTTGGCGCGTTTCAGCTTCTATTTTCTGGAAATGGGCCCTGTAAGCGTGCTGCGCACGTGGGAGGGTGGTTTCATGCTCTACGGCGCTGTGCTGGGCGCGCTGCTGGGCGCCGGTTTTCTGGCGAAAAGGCGCGGCGCTGATGTGGCGGCGACGCTGGATGAGATTGCTGCGCCGGGTCTGCTGGCTGTTTTCATCTGTCGCCTGGGCGAATGGTTCACGGGCGAAGGCCTGGGCACGTGGATCGAGAATCCGCTGCTGATGCGTTTTCCGTTTGCTGTCGCCAATGAATATGAGGAATGGCAATTGGCGGTGTTCATCTGGGAGGCGCTGGCGGCGCTCGTGCTGCTTGCGTGTGTGCTTCGCATGAGAAGCGGGCACGGCGAGCGGGTGCTTAGCGCGCTGCTTTTATATGCCTGCTGCCAGGTGGTGCTGGAGAGCCTGCGCATGGACAGCTGCCTGAAGGTGGGCTTTGTGCGCGTGAGCCAGGTGCTTTCGGCCGTCGTGATCCTTGGCGTGACGATGATCCGCGCCCGCAGAAACGGCACAAAAGAAGCGATGCTTCACCGCGCGTTGGTGATCATCGTGCTGGTTGCGCTGATTGGCGGCATTGAATGGGCGCTGGATAAGACGGTTGTGAGCAATATCCTGCTGTATCTGGTGATGATTGCCGCCTGCGCAGGGCTTGCGGCAAACGGCATGCGCTTTGAAAAGCGCGGCCTTACGGATTGAGCATAAGATTCCCTGCATGCAAGAAAAGAGGAAAGAGTCATGAGTCGATTTACTGCATATATCCATCATAGCTATGACACGATTCTGCGCATGTGCCGTGCGCTGGATGATACGTTCTTTTTCAAGAGAAAGCTCCTGATGGCGCTTTCTGGCGTGGCGCTGACCGTGCTGGGCGTTTGGAATATGGAAAACATCGCCGGCATTCTCATGATGATGATCGGCTGCTGGATGCTTGCCAGTCTCAATCTGCCGGCGAAGAATCAGGCGGATAACATTAAAAAGGCGCTGGACGGAGCGTATCCGCAGAATAAGTACGAATTCTTTGATAAGCATTTCGTGCTCCACGCCAAGAATCAGGATATCGTCAATTATTCCAGCCTGACGCGCCTCATTGAGGATGAGGGATTCTGTTATCTGTGCCTGAATGAAAAGGCGGGCTATATGCTGGAAAAGGCGTCCTTGGGTCAGGATCTGGAGCGCTTTAAGGCCTTCATGGAGAAGGCGACGGGCATGAAGTGGAAAAAGCCCTACAGGCTGGCGACGTTCAACATCAAAAGCATGATGGAACTGCTTACGCCGACCAAGGAGCTTCCAAAGATCAAGCGCAAGAAAAAGTAAATGAATAAGCGGCAGCTGAGAAGCTGCCGCTTTGGCGTATCATGGGAAATTACAGGCTGTTGTCGTATCCGTGTTCATTGTAGATCAGAGCCATAAACTCAACGTCGCTGTCCGAGTTGTTTTCCAGGCTGTGGAACTGGCCGACCTCGATGACGCACACATCGCCGGGGCCGACCTTGGTGACGCTCCTGTCGCTATCGATGAAATCAGCCTCGCCGCGAAGAATATAATACGGTTCGGTATCGCGCAGATGCTGATGCCAGCCTACGCTTGTACCAGGCGGCAGGATAACCTTGGCGTAGAGCCTGCCATGGCCCAGAAGCTCGTCCTTGGAGACGATGTGATGCACATACGCTGTGCCGCGGCCGCCGCCCAGATGCTCGACGGCTTTGATATCTGCTTTGCGGATCATGGAAGCCCTCCTGAACAGATGGTTTTTTCGTATTGTAGCGCAGAATTGCGCGGCGCGTCAAGTATGGGCGATCAGCCCTCGTTTTCCTTGTATTGCCATGCGTGTGTATGATATAATTCAGCCAATGAAATTTGCGTTTTTCGACCGAATCTGAGGATAAAAGAGAGAAATAAGAAAGGGGATTCACCATGGATAACAAGCAGGTTGCAGCGCGCGTAGAGGAGCTGCTTTCCCGCATGACGCTGGAGGAGAAGGCGGCGCAGATGGTGCAGGTGCCCTATCCGTTTGTCGGCCGCGAGGAATCGCTGCGCTGGGCGAGATTGGGCGCGGGCTCTTTTTTGCATGTGCTGGGCGATGAGGCGCGCGAGGTGCAGAAGACGGCGATCGAGCAGTCCCGCCTGGGCATTCCGGTGATCTTCGGCATCGACGCCATCCACGGCCATGGCCTCAACGATCATGCGACGATCTTCCCGACGCAGCTGGCTGCGGCCTGCTCCTGGAATCCGGAGGTTGCGCGTATCATGGGCGAGGTCACCGCCCGTGAGGTCGCCACCGACGGCCTGCACTGGACGTTCTCTCCGGTTCTGTGCCTGGGCCGCGATACCCGCTGGGGCCGCGTGAATGAGACCTTCGGCGAGGATCCGTATCTGGCGGGCGAGATGGGCGCGGCGATTATCCGCGGTTATCAGGGCGAGGACATGAGCGGCGACGAGAGCATCCTGGCCTGCGCAAAGCATTATATCGGCTATGGCGAAGCGGTCGGTGCGCGGGATTCCTGCGATACGGAGATGACCTACCGCAAGCTGCGCGAAGTCTTCCTGCCTCCGTTTAAGAAGGCGGTCGATGCGGGCGTGGCCAGCATGATGACGGCCTACGGCTCCATCGACGGCACGCCGTTCACCATCGATCCCATTTCCCTTAAGGATATTCTGCGCGGCGAACTCGGCTTTGACGGCTTCGTTGTCACCGACTGGGACAATGTGAATTCCCTGGTGCGCCGTCAGGGCATCTGCGAGACGCCGGAGGAGGCTTCCGTGCTGGCGGCCAACGCGGGCAACGACATGATCATGACCTCCACGGAGTTTTATCAGGCTGTGCTGAACGCCGTTCGCGACGGACAGGTGAAGGAAGAAGTGCTCGACGATGCCGTGCGCCATATCCTGACGATCAAATTCCGCATGAATCTCTTCGAGAAGCCGGAGAAGACCGGCAAGCCGGGCTGCTTTGGCTGCGAGGAGCATCTTGCGCATGCCAAAGACGCGGCAGACAAGAGTCTCGTGCTGCTTTCCAATAACGGCATGCTGCCGCTCAAGGGCGTGAAGAAGGTTGCCGTCATCGGCCCGAATGCGGATGATATCCGCGCGCAGTATGGCGACTGGACGTATTTCACCCATCCGAAGCTGAACATGGAGCACGAGCCCATCCGTCCGTATGTGACGGTGAAGGAGGGCGTTGAGAGCGCCTGTGCCGCGCGTGGTATTGAGTGCGTGCATCATCGCGGCTGCTCCGTGCTCGATGGCGAATACGAGGATATCGCCGGCGCAGTGGAGGCTGCGAAGGGCGCAGATGCGATCGTGCTGGTCGTAGGCGACGTGATTCCGCAGGTCGGCGAGGAGAAGGATCGTGCTGTGCTGGAACTCTCCGGCAAGCAGATGGCGCTCTTTGACGCGCTGCGTGCGCTGAATATTCCGGTTGTGACGGTGCTGGTCGCTTCCAAGCCGCTGGCTCTTGGCCGCGCGGCGACGGATGCCGACGCGTTCATCTGCGCGTTCAACGGCGGCATGTTCGGCGGCGAGGCTGTTGCAAAGGCACTCTTTGGCGAGATCAATCCCTGCGGCCGCCTGCCGATTTCCTTCCCGCGCGCCAGCGGCCAGGTGCCGGTGTATTACAACAGTCTGCCGGGCTGGCATTGTCAGGCGGGCAAGGGCTATTGCGATTTGCCGGCAGGCCCTTTGTATGCTTTCGGCGAGGGCATGGGCTACAGCCCGTTCGCATACAGCGATCTTACCTTTGACAAGGAAACGTTCAAGGCGAGTGTGAAGGTGGCCAACATGGGCGAAATGACCGGCACGGAGACTGTGCAGGTGTATTTTAGCGACGTATTCTCTTCCGTGCTCACGCCGGTCAAGCAGCTCATCAGCTTTAAGCAGGTAAGCCTTGCGCCGAGCGAAGAGGCCGTGGTCGAGTTTGCTCTTTCGAAGGAAGATTTCTCTCTTATTAACCGCAGGATGGAGCGCGTGACTGAGCCGGGCGAATTCGTGCTCATGATCGGCCATTCCAGCAGAGACGAGGATCTGCTCACAACCTCTTTCAGGCTGTAAGGAAAGATAAAAAGCACTATTCATACGGGCGGCAGATTGCTGCCCGCTTTCTTATTGACATAAAAAATGGGGAAGTATATACTGAAAGTTAATGGATGAACAACTCTGCGACCCCATCGACGAAGAAAAGGGAAATACGTATGAACAGATTTAAGAAATTCTTTGGCGCACAGGATATGACCGTCGGCAAGCCGCTTTCCAACCTGATCGCCTTCTCCGTGCCGCTGCTCATCGGCAATCTGGCCCAGCAGATGTACAACACGGTCGACTCCATCATCGTCGGCAAATACGTCGGCGACAGCGCGCTGGCGGCCGTCGGCACCAGCGGCCCGATTCTCAATCTGCTGCTGCTGTTGTTTATGGGCATTTCCACCGGCGCTGGTATTCTCGTTTCGCAGTACTTCGGCGCACATAAGCAAAAGGAGCTGGAGACGAGCGTGGGCACCTGCCTCACGCTCACATTCATCGCCAGCCTGATCATCATGGCCGTCGGTCCCCTGATCATCGAGCCGCTGATGACCCTGCTGGATACGCCGCCGGACGTCTATGGCATGGCGGTCGATTATCTCAAGATCGTCACCGTCGGCATCGCGGGCTCCGCGTATTACAACATCGTCTCCGGCGTTCTGCGCGGTCTGGGCGATTCCGTCTCTCCGCTGATCTTTCTGATCGTGGCGTGCGTGCTTAATATCTTCCTGGATATTTTCTTTGTTGCGAAGCTGGGCATGACGGCGGATGGCGTCGCCTTGGCAACGGTCATCGCGCAGGCGGTTTCTGCGTGCCTGTGCCTGTGGCGTCTGACGCATATGAAGAAGATCCTCGTCGTGCGCAAGGAGAATCTCATCCCGGATAAGCGTATCACCATGAAGACTATCCGCCTGGGCCTGCCTTCGGGGCTCACGCAGATGATCTTCTCCATGGCGGCAATCGTCGTGCAGGCGCTCACCAATTCGTTTGGCACCAGCGTCATCGCGTGCGCGATCGTTGTCATGCGCGTAGATGGCTTTGCCATGATGCCCAATTTCACATTCGGCATGGCGATGACCACGTTTGTTGGCCAGAATGTCGGCGCGGGCCGCATGGATCGCGTGCAGGAGGGTGTGAAGAAGGGCGTGGCGGCCGGCCTGATCGTTGCGGTTATGCTGGTGGCGGGCATCCTTCTTTTTGGCAAGAACCTCATGCACATGTTCACCGAGACGCAGGAAGTCATTGACCTTGGCGTGCACATGCTCCATATCCTCGCCGTCGGCTATATCGCCATGGCGGTTACGCAGAGCCTCTCCGGCGTCATGCGCGGCGCGGGCGACACGATGACCCCGATGTGGATTTCCCTGATCACCACGGTCATCATCCGCATGCCGCTGGCATACGGCATGGCCTATCTCACGCGCAGCGAAGCGCTTCCGAACGGCAACCCGGACAGCATTTTCGTTTCTCTGCTGATCTCCTGGGTGATGGGCGCCGTGCTGACGACGATTGCCTATCGTCGCGGCAAGTGGCGTCGTCTGGCTGGCGAAAAGATTTAATGCCAAAGAGGAAACAAAGATGGATGTTCAAAACAATCTGCTTACGCAGCTGAATTCCCCGGCGATGTATGGTATCGTCGCCCTGGCAATCGGCCTTGTCGTGGCGATGTGCGTGTATTTTATGGTGAAGAGCTGGCGCGCAGGCATCGCTGTCGGCATGGATAAAACCGTGCTGCGCAAGGCGATTGTCTCCAGCGCGACGTTCACGCTGCTTCCGGCATTCAGCGTGCTGCTGGGCGTGGTGGCGCTCTCGGGAAGCCTGGGCATTCCGCTGCCGTGGCTGCGCCTTAGCGTCATCGGTAATCTGCAGTACGAGGTCAATGTTGCGCAGATCGCCGCGACGAGCGTGGGTCTTTCCGGCCTGAAGATCACGGAGATGACGCCTGAGGCGTTTGTGACCATTGCGCTGGTGATGACGGCGGGCATCTTGGGCGGCGCGCTTTTATGCCTGTTCACGCTCAAAGCATATTCCAAAAAGCTCTCCGGCAAGCCCAAAGCCTCCGGCGCGGGCAAAAAGACATTCGGCGACTGGGCGATGGTGGCGATGTTCGTGGGCATGTGCGCTGCGTACATTGGCAGCTACGTCGGTCAGGCAGCGGCGGAAAGCAGTCCGCTTCCGCTGCTCACAGCGCTGATTGCCGCGGCGTCTATGGCCGTATGCGAATATCTGGAGCGAAAGAAGAACATGCAGGGACTGGAGAATTTTGACCTGGCTGTCTGCATGCTCGTGGCGATGGCTGCCTGCGTGCTGCTGGGCGGCGTGCTGTAAGGGGGGAGAAGACATGGAAAATAAGAGGATTCTCTCTGCCGAGGAAAAACAGGCGTGGTTTGCGCGCTACAACGAGGGCATGCACCGCGCCGGCAGGATCTGGACGGTCGCATGCCTCGGATTCTTTCTGGCTGTTCCCTTCCTGATGGGCCTTGTGCTGAGCGCGATGCCGGATATGAACCATTTCCTGCGCGGCTTCATCAATGTCGCCATCATCTATTATCCCACCAGCGTGGTGGAATATCTGATCTATGTGCCGATGCTCGGCTCCGGCGCGAGCTATCTGAGCTTTATCACCGGCAATCTCGCCAACCTCAAGATTCCCTG
>CAZACE010000062.1:0-7141 GCA_964483255.1 uncultured Oscillospiraceae bacterium | reverse complement strand
GCGTATCTGTCGACGTCGGCGCAAAACCGTCGCCTTCGCCCGGGCCGCCCTGCGGACCTGGTCCGCCCCATCCCTGCGCAAAAGCAGCGGATGCGGCGCACATGCAAAGCATCGCCATGCAAAGCATGACGGCAATTTTTCTCTTCATCTGATGATATCCGGCCATTCGTTTCCCCTCCGTTTTGATCGTCGGAAGCTTTGCTCCATCTTAGCATGTTTTCCCTGTTTATGCAACCGACGCACTGTCCGGTTTTCCTCTATGAATTAGACGAACTGCGCATATGCTTTCTTCCCGGTGATGGAAAGTTTTTTGTTGCTTTTACCAGAGGGTGCATGTATCATAGACGTATACGGATGCGACGATGGCGCTGCTTTTCCTTCCAGAAACTGGCAGCCCTGACAAACCCTGATCATATCATACATTCGGAGGTATATTCTATGCTGAATTTTGAATTCTGCTCCCCGACAAAGTTCGTCTTCGGCCGCGACACGCAGCAGAAGGTCGGCGCACTTGTCAAGGAATTCGGCGGCAGCCGCGTGCTGGTCGTCTATGGCGGCGGCAGCGTCGTGCGCAGCGGTCTGCTTGCTCAGGTGCTTGAATCCCTGGACGCCGCGGGCCTGTATCACGCGGAGCTGGGCGGCGTGAAGCCCAATCCGCGCGATGATCTCGTTTACGAGGGCATCGCCATCTGCAAGGCGCAGGGCATCGACTTTGTGCTGCCCGTGGGCGGCGGCTCCGCGATCGACACCGCCAAGGCCATCGCCGACGGCGTGCCCTATGACGGCGACTTCTGGGATTTCTACTGCCGCAAGGCCGAGGTGAAGACCGCGCTGCCGCACGGCTGCGTGCTCACCATTCCCGCCGCCGGCAGCGAGGGCAGCAATTCTTCCGTCATCACCAAGATCGAGGGCAACCTCAAGCGCGGCCTTTCCACCGAATTCCATCGTCCGCGCTTCGCGGTGATGAATCCGGAGCTGACGTTTACCCTTCCGCGCTATCAGCTTGCCTGCGGCATCACCGACATGATGGCGCACATCATGGAGCGCTACTTCACCAACACCAAGGACGTCGCCCTCACCGACCGCCTTGCCGAGGCGCTGCTCGTTTCCATCAAGGAAGCCGCGCCCATCGCCATGGCGGACGATCATGATTATGAATCCCACGCCACGCTCATGTGGGCCGGTATGCTCGCCCACAACAACTCCGTGGGCGTGGGCCGCGAGCAGGACTGGGGCAGCCACCAGATGGGTCACGAAATCTCCGCCAAGTATGACACGGCGCACGGCGCGAGCCTGGCCGTCATGTTCCCGGCGTGGATGAAGTACGTCTACAAGCACGACGTTGCGCGCTTTGTCCAGTTCGCCACCCGCGTGTGGAACGTCGATCCCACGGGCAAGACCGATGAGGAAGTTGCCCTGGAGGGCATCGCTGCCATGCAGAATTTCTTCATCTCCCTGGGCATGCCCTCCACGCTGGAGCAGGCCGGCGGCTGCCGCGAGGATATTCCGGCGCTGGCGGCGAAGGTCGTCAATGGCAAGACCGGCAACTTCGTCAAGCTCCTCCCGCCGCAGATCGAGGAGGTTTACGCCCTCGCCTGCGAAAGCAAATAAATTAAACCTGACAATCACCTGACGGCGGGCGGCTGATAGCCGCCCCTACAACACGCAGCTTAACGTGTAGGGGCGGATATTATCCGCCCGCATATTGCCCATTATAAGGAGGCCTTTCCTTGTCCAACACCTTCCGCGCCATCGGGCCCACGACGTTTCTTTCGCCCATTCCGGCCGTGATGCTCTCCTGCCGCGGCACGGAGCCGGGCTTTGACAGGAATAACCTGATCACCATCGCCTGGGCCGGCGTCATCAATTCCGATCCGCCGATGATCTCCGTTTCCATCCGTCCCGAGCGCCATTCCTACAGCCAGATCGTGCAGTCCGGCGTATTCTGCCTCAACCTCATCGGCCGCGAATTATGCCGCGCCACGGACTACTGCGGCGTGAAAAGCGGCCGCGACGTGGATAAATTCAAGGAGATGGGCCTGCATGCGCGCGAGGTCGAAGGTTTTCCTGCGCCCGCGCTTGAGGAAGCTCCGGCCTTCCTGTGCTGCCGCGTGAAGCAGCAGATTCCGCTCGGCTCGCACGATGTGTTCCTGTGCGCGGTGGAGCAGGTGTATGTATCCGACAGGCTCTTTGACGAGGATGGCAGCCTCCATCTGGACCGCGCCGATCTGATCGCCTATGCGCACGGCGAGTATCACCCGATCCGCCCGCGCCCGGAGGGCTTCTTCGGCTACAGCGTGGCCAGGCCGGAGGTGCTCGAGCGCAGGCTCGGCAAGGCCGCTTCCGCCAAGGCGCCCGTCAAAAGGAGCCCTGCCGGAAAAGGAGGCAAGCGCTGATGAAACGCCGCGTTCTTCGTGGATTGTCCCTGCTGCTTGCGTGCCTTGTGCTGTGCATCGCCGCGAACCTCCTCGCCTTTTTCATCGACACGCCCGATATGCGCCAAAATGCCTGGCAAGGCTGCCTGATGCTTGGCGAGCAGCTGGGTATGCCGCAGACGGTCGGCGGCTTTCTGAGCAGTCAGCTGGATAATTTCACATCCGTGCTCATTCTCAAAACCGCCGCCTACACGGGCGAGGAGAGCCTGCTTGAAAAAGCCTTCGGCGGCTTCCGCGTGGATATGAGCGCCGCGGAAGGTCTGAGCGAGTGGGAGGCCTTCTGCCAGTACGCCTCCGGCACGGAGTCTCCTACCGGCGGCGGCATGGGCTACTCGCGCTACTGGCACGGCTATACGCTGCCGCTTCGGCTGATGCTGTGCGTGCTGGACGTGGCAAACCTGCAGATGTTCCTGTATTTCGCGCAGCTGGCGCTGCTGTGCCTGGTGCTCTTTCAGATGAAATCGCGCGGCCTTGGGCGGCTCATTCCCGGGTTCTTCCTCGCGTATTTCCTGCTGATGCCCTTTGCGGCGAGCATCTGCCTTCAGTATATGCCGGTATCGATGCTCATGCTCACCGCCTGCGCGCTGCTGCTTAAATGGGACGAGGCCATTGACAGCGCGGTGACCCTGCCGGCGTTCTTTGCGGCGCTGGGCCTTCTTACCAATTATTTCGACCTGCTGACCTTCCCGCTGGTCTCGCTCGGCTTCCCGCTGATTTTGCTGCTTGCGCTTCGCATGGACCGCGGGGCAAGCGGAAAATCGCTCTTTTTCCTGACGGCACTGTGCGGCTGCGCCTGGGCGCTGGGCTACGGCGGCATGTGGGCACTCAAGTGGGTGATCAACGGCCTTGTCTTCGGCTGGAACATACTCTATTCCGTCTTTGCGCAGATCGGCCTGCGCGCCTCCAGCAACAGCGGCGATATTTCCCGCTTCGCCGTGCTGATGGAGAACCTTGATGTCATTCTCGCCAAGAAAAGCTATCTGCTGCTCATCGGCATCTGCGGTCTTGCAACGCTCGCCCCCGCGGCAAAGACCTTCCTCAGGAAACGCTGTGTGCGCCTTGATCTGCGCGCGCTCAATCTGCTGCTGCCCGCCGCGGCCGTGTGTCTGTGGTATCTGGTGATGGCCAATCACTCCCACGATCACACCTACTTCACCTACCGTAACGCGGCGGTGATGGTCTTTGCCGGATATGCGTTCATCGCCGGCGTGCTCTGCCCGAAGCGGGGTGAGCGCGCATGACCAGCCGCGAGCTGCTGTATGTGAAGACGATCGCGGATGAGAAAAGCATCACCAAAGCGGCGCAGAAACTCTTTCTGACCCAGCCGTCGCTGAGCCACTGCGTGATGAATATCGAGCGCCAGCTGGGCACCCGGCTGTTTCGGCGCACGTCCGGCGGACTCGTGCTCACCTATGCGGGCGAAAAATACTACCGCATGGCCTGCGAGGTGCTGCGCGTCTACGCCGCGTTCGAATCGGAGATCAGCGAGGAGAGCGAGCTCATCCGCGGCCGCATCACCATGGGCATCACCAATTATCTCGCCTGCGATCTGCTGCCGCGCATGCTCCCGCGTTTTCATCGCGAGCATCCGGGCATCGAGCTGCGCATCGTCGAGGAGACGACCGACGAACTGGAAAAGAGCCTGCTCTCCGGTCGGCTGGACTTCGCCGTCATGCATACCGGCGCAGGAGACGGCGCCAGCGAGGATCCGGGCCTTTGGCATGAGGTGCTCCGGCGCGATCCGTTCCTGCTGCTCGCCCCGCCGGATCATCCGCACAAGGATCAGGCCGTGGCGCGCGGGGAAGGCCTTCTGCCCGAGCTGGATCCGGCGCATCTTTCCGGCGAACCTTTCCTCATGGTCACGCGCGGCCAGCGCATCCGCCATGTCGCCGACAGGGTGCTGGGGCAGGCGGGCGCAGCGCCGGATATCGTATTCACCAGCCGCAACTATGAGACCCTTCGCCGCCTGTGCGCCGAGGGTATGGGCTATACCTTCGTGCCCGAGCACTATGTCGGCCTGCTCGGCGGCAGCGAATATACGCCGCTGTGCTACGCCATTCCGGAAAAGTACGAAGCCTTCTGGGAGCTGAGCGTGGTCACGCTCAAGGACGCGTACCTGTCCAGGGCGGCGAAGGCGTTTCTTGCAAGCTTCAAAGAGAGTATATAGCCTCTCCACCACCTACGGCGGTCTCCTCTCCCCTTTCAGGGGAGGCTTATATGCGCACTCCCCTGATTGCATTCTTCTCTGCCGCTGCCAGTGGCAGATGCAGGCAGAGAGAACGGCAGACACAGCTTCAGTCGTGATCAAGGGATCATAAACAACTTCTATGCCCCGCATGATTATTAACCATTTGTCTATAACGCCCCTTTCATGTATAATGGAATCAATCAGGAAAGCATCACTTTCTGAACAGGATTTCATGATACACGAAAGGGGTTTTTTGTATGGTGAAGCTCTACGACGGCGGCGTCTATCTGGTACATGGCGAGACGATCGTCACCGATCCCGCGCAGCTGCCCTCCCTCTGCGGCCGCATGGTCACCAGGGAAGAGGCCGAAAAGGGCACGATGGCCTATTCCATCCTCGCCGCGCATAACGAGAGCGGCGACATGGATCACCTGCGCATGCGCTTTGACAGCCTGACCAGCCACGACATCACCTATGTCGGCATCATCCAGACGGCGCGCGCCTCCGGCATGAAGGAATTCCCCATGCCCTATGTGCTCACCAACTGCCACAACAGCCTCTGCGCCGTCGGCGGCACGATCAACGAGGATGACCACATGTTCGCCCTCTCCGCCGCGCACAAGTACGGCGGCATCTACGTGCCGACGAACATGGCCGTTCTGCACAGCTACAACCGCGAGATGATGGCCGGCTGCGGCCGCATGATCCTGGGTTCCGACTCCCACACCCGCTACGGCGCGCTGGGTACGCTCTCCGTGGGCGAGGGCGGCGGCGAGCTGGCCAAGCAGCTGGTTGGCCGCACCTATGACGTGGCGCGCCCCGGCGTGGTCGCGATCTATCTGACCGGCAAGCCACGTCCCGGCGTCGGCCCGCAGGATGTGGCGCTCTCCATCATCGGCAAGGTCTACGCCAATGGCTATGTGAAGAACAAGGTCATGGAGTTCGTCGGCCCGGGCGTTCACAACATCCCGGTCGAATACCGCAACGGCATCGACGTCATGACCACCGAGACCACCTGCTGGTCCTCCATCTGGGTCACCGACGAGCAGACGAAGGATTACTTCGCCATCCACGGCAGGCCGGAGGCCTACAAGGAGCTCAGGCCGGCGGACGTGACCTATTACGACGGCTGCGTCTACGTGGATCTTTCCACCATCGAATGCACCATCGCTCTGCCGATGCACCCGAGCTACACCATCTCCATCAAGGATCTCAAGGCGAACGCGAAGGACATCCTCTTTGAGTGCCAGGAGAAGGCGAACAAGCAGATCACAGGTGCGAAGCTGGATCTGGTTTCGAAGGTGCGCGGCGGCGATATCTGGGTCGATCAGGGCATCGTCGCGGGCTGCTCCGGCGGCACGTTTGACAACGTGATCGCGGTTGCGGATATTCTGCGCGGCAAGTCCTGCGGCAACGGCACATTCACCATGAGCGTCTATCCGGGCAGCATGCCGGCGTATATCGAGCTGATGAAGCAGGGCGCGCTGACCGACATTGCTTCCGCCGGCGCGATCATCCGCGAGTGCTTCTGCGGTCCGTGCTTCGGCGCGGGCGATACCCCGGCCAACGGCGAATTCTCCATCCGCCACACCACCCGCAACTTCCCCAACCGCGAAGGCAGTAAGCCGGGCGAGGGCCAGATGGCCGGCGTCGCGCTCATGGATGCGCGCTCCATCGCCGCCACCGCGATCAACGGCGGCAGGCTCACCGCCGCGGACGAACTGGATATCCAGTACACCAAGCCGGATTACCACTTCGACAAGAGCGTATATGACAAGCGCATCTACAACGGCTACGGAAAGCCCGAGCCGGAGCACGAACTGAAGATGGGTCCGAACATCAAGGACTGGCCCGAGCAGCCGGAGCTTTCTGAGGATCTGCTGCTGAAGGTCGTCTCCTACATCACCGATCCGGTGACCACCACCGACGAGCTGATCCCCTCCGGCGAAACCTCCTCCTTCCGCTCCAACCCGCTGCGTCTGGCCGAGTTTGCGCTCAGCCGCAAGGATCCGGAATATGTCGGCAAAGCGAAGGACGTGCATGCCATCGAGGTTGCGCGCGAAAATGGCGAGGAGCTGCCCGCCGAGGTCAAGGCCGTGTATGCGGCGCTTGAGGGCGTGGTTGCGGTTGATCCCGCGAATACCGTCATCGCCTCCACGATTTACGCGAACAAGCCGGGCGACGGCTCTGCCCGCGAGCAGGCCGCCAGCTGCCAGCGCGTGCTCGGCGGCGGCGCGAACATCGCCAGGGAATACGCTACCAAGCGCTATCGCTCCAACTGCATCAACTGGGGCATGGCGCCGCTGCTGACGAAGGACGAGACCGTCTTTGAAAACGGCGACTGGGTCTTCGTACCGGGCATCCGCAAGGCGATCCTTGGCAAGGTGAACGACTTTGACGCGTACGTCATCCGCAAGGACGGCACGGTCGTGAAGATGCCTGTTTCCACCGGCGATCTCACCGACGACGAGCGTACCCTCGGCAAAGACCTGATCCAGGGTCTTGCTCAACGTCTCAC
>CAZACE010000061.1:0-7302 GCA_964483255.1 uncultured Oscillospiraceae bacterium | reverse complement strand
GCAGCCCGAGAGCGTAGCCAGACAGATAAGCAGACACGCCGCAAGCAGCAGGATGCGCAGATTGGTTTTCTTCATCCCTTTGTGCCTCCCCTCGCAACGCCCGCCATGATCTTCTGCCGGAAAATCAGGAACAGCACGATCAGCGGAATCGAAATCGAGACAACCGCCGCCATCATCGCCGGAATATTCTCGCGGCCAAATCCGCTCTCACGAATAGCCTGGATGCCGTTCGAAACCAGGAAATATTCCTGATCGTCCGTCACAAGGCGCGGCCATACGTAGGAATTCCAGCATTCAATGACCTTGAGAATGGCGATTGTGACGATGGTCGGCTTGCAGATCGGGATCATGACCTTAAAGAGATACTTAAGATCCGACGTGCCGTCCACCTTGGCGGCGTAGTAAAGATCATCCGGCACCTGCTCAAAGTTTTCCTTGAGGAGATAGATATAGAATACCGAGGTGACAGACGGCAGAATAAGGCCGGCGAACGTATTGCGCAGATCAAGGTTGGTGATGGTGACGTAATTGGTGATGATGACCAGTTCATTGGGAATCATCATCAAAGACAGGAAAATGACGAATGCGATGTTCTTTCCACGGAAATTAAGCCTGGCAAAGGCGAATGCAGCCAGCACCGTCACGATCATCATGAGCGCAGTTGTGATGACCGTGAACACCAGCGTATTGAGGAAATAATCTGCAAGCGGAACAGCGGTGAACGCTTCCACATAATTGATAAGCGTCGGCGACAGCGTAAAAAGCTGCGGAATATACTCGGAATTATATGCACTGTAGCTCTTTACGGATGTAAGCAGCATCCAATAGAACGGAAACAGAACCATCAGCGCCCAAAGAATCAGAAACAAATAGATGACTGTGCTGCGCACACTCTGTCGGACTTTTTCCCTCTTTTCGAGCTGATCGAAATCGATATTTGTAGTCATGCTTATATCCTCACGAATAGTGGACATGCTTTTTGCTGACGATGAGATTGATGCAGGTAATGGTCAGCACGATGGCAAACAGGATGATAGCCGCCGCCGACGCATACGACGGATAGCCGCCGCCCGTGCCGTATAGCATGTCATAGACATAACCAACGATGGTATTCATCTCTGCGGCGTTTAGATCCGTGCCAAAGAGCGCGACGGCGTCGCTGTATGCCTTGAACGCGCCGATAAAGCCGGTGATGATCAGATAAAAGAGCGTTGGAGAGATCATCGGCAGCGTAATGCGCGCAAATATACGCGCGCGGGATGTGCCATCCACCTTGGCTGCGCTGTAATAAACCTCATTTACGGACGCGAGGGCACTGGTAAGAATGAGAATCTTGAACGGCATGACCACCCAGATCGTATACAGGCAAAGAACAAACATCTTTGCCCAGTACGGTCCATCGATAAAGTCGATACTCTCCCCGCCGAACCAGCTGATGATGAGATTCGCGAGACCATCCGTATATGGCGTCTTCTTGAAGAGAATCATGAAGACCAAGCCGACCGCCAGCGTATTGGTGACATACGGCAGGAAGTATACGGTCTGAAAGAGATTACGCAGCGCTTTGATGGAGCTCAGCGCAACGGAAATCAGCAGCGCAAGCACCGTGGAAAGCGGTACGGTAACAGCAACAAGAATGAACGTATTTTTGAGCGCCTGCAAAAAATACGGATCGCGCAGGACATACGAATAATTGTATAGTCCCACACCGTAATACGTTTGAGATGCGGAATTATATCCTTGCTCAAAGGAATAGATAAACACATCGATAAGCGGATAAACCATGAAAAATCCCAGAAAGAGCACCGCGGGCAACAGATACAACCAGCCCTTCAGATCTTGTTTTTCCATATGGCTTTCCTCCGCCTCAGCGCTTGTCAAAGAGAATGCTCTCTTCGGTTTCCCTGCTGAAAATATGTACCTTGGAAGGCTTGACGCTAAAGCGGACAATCTCAGCCGATTCATCAAACAGATTCTGAGCGTCAATGATGGCACGAATTGCAGCATTCCTGCACGCGGGATGCGCGGAAATCACGCTGATATCTCTGCCCATAACCTCAATGCCGCCAAGCTTACAGGCAAGCGGTCCGTTTTCATCAAGCACAAAGCCTTCGGGACGGATACCAACCCATACTTCCTGATTGGCAATACCCGGAGCATTCAGCACAGCACCCTCTCCGATATACAGCCTCTCATCGCAAATACGGCCAGAGAAGACATTGATCGGCGGCGTGCCCAGAAACTGTGCGACAAAGAGATTGACCGGATGATCGTATACATCCTGCGGCTTTCCGATCTGCTGGATAACGCCGGACTTCATGACGACGATCAGATCCGAGATGCTCATCGCCTCTTCCTGATCATGCGTGACGAATACCGTTGTAATCTTTGTTTCGCGCTGAATCCTTCGGATCTCCTCGCGGGTCTGAAGTCGGAGGCGCGCATCCAGATTGGAAAGCGGTTCATCAAGCAGAAGCACGCGCGGCATCTTCACCAATGCGCGCGCAATCGCCACGCGCTGCTGCTGGCCGCCGGAGAGCTCGCTGGGCTTTCGATCCATCAGTTCATCAATCTGCACAAGCTTCGCCGCCTCGAAGGCGCGAGCGCGCATTTCTTCCTTGGAGAGCTTGTCTTTCCCTTTGAGATTCTCAAGCGGAAACATGATATTCTGCAGCACCGTCAGATGCGGATAGAGCGCATAGCTCTGGAAGACGAAGCCCACGCCTCTTTTCTCAGCAGGCAGCGTGGTCACATCATCATCGCCAAAGAAGATCTTTCCGCTCGTGGGCTTAAGCAGACCGCAGATCAGATTCAGCGCCGTGCTCTTGCCGCATCCGGACGGGCCAAGAAGACCGATCAGTTTTCCATCCGGAATTTCAAAGGTAAAATCGTTGACGGCAATTACGTCCTCTCGGACGCCTTTCTTGCGACCCGGAAACTTCTTAGTCAGATTCTGTAAAACAATCTTCATACAGTACCTTCCTTATATCAATAGAATCATGTTATTTTCTGTACTGCACAGGGCCCAGCTCATACAGGTTGCCGCCATGCGCGTCGATGGCCACGATCAGCGGCAGGTTTTCAACCGTTAAACGACGGATCGCTTCCGTACCAAGATCCTCAAATGCAACCACTTCAGCTGATTTGACGCACGTTGCAATCAGCGCGCCGGCGCCGCCGGTTGCCGCAAAATATACGCCGCGATTGCGCTTGATTGCCTCGATAACAGCTTCGCTCCTCGGCCCCTTGCCGATCATGCCGATCAGCCCAAGATCGCACAGCATCGGCGCATAGGCGTCCATACGATAACTGGTCGTCGGACCGCAGGAACCGATCGCATCCTGCGGCTTTGCCGGACACGGGCCGGCATAATAAACCACCTGATTGCGGATATCAAAGGGAAGCGCTTTCCCTCCGGCAATCAGCGCGCAAAGGCGCTTATGGGCTGCATCACGGCCTGTATAAATCGTGCCGCTGAGCAAAACGCTGTCGCCGGCACGGAGGTTCACGGTTTTATCCGGGTCAAGCGGTGCATGGATGACCTTGCTCATTTCATCAGTCCTTCCTTCAAATCGTTGCCGATTTGTGTCGCGCTGCATGACACTGCATATTCACCGCAACGGGCAGACCGGCAATATGCGTGGGCATTTGCTCAATATGCACAGCCAGCGCGGTTGTCAAACCGCCAAGGCCCTGCGGGCCAATGCCCAGATGATTGATGCGCTCAAGCAGTTCTTTTTCCATCCCGGCAAGCACGGGATCCGGCGAGGGCGCTCCGCAGTCGCGTGTCAGGCTATGCTTGGCCATCAGCATAGCGCACTCTGCCGTACCGCCAATGCCCACGCCCACAACCACCGGCGGACAAGGATTGCCGCCGGCAAGGCGAACCGTTTCAACGACAGCATTTTTTACGCCTTCAATGCCCTGAGATGGCGTCAGCATCCAAAGGCGGGACATATTTTCCGAACCGAACCCCTTGGGCGCAGCGGTCAAATGAATCTGATCGCCGGGAACGATGCGCATATGGACGATCGCAGGGGTGTTATCCTTCGTATTGATTCTATCAAGCGCTGAGAGAACGCTGGCGCGGAAGTATCCATCCCCATAGGCGCGACGAACGCCGCGATTCATCGCTTCATTCACATCGCCGCCAACAAGATGCACATCCTGACCGATTTCCATAAAAATGACTGCCATACCGGTATCCTGACAGATGGGCATTTTTCGCGCGGCAGCCAGTTCATCGTTTTCAATCAGCTGGCGCAGAACCTCACGGCCAAAGGGAGATTCTTCACGGTCAAGGTTGTTCTTAAGAAGCGAAAGCACATCCTCCCCGATCTCGCAGCACGCACTTAAAAACAGCTCGTATATGGTGTTTTCCACGAGTGAGACATCGATTTCTCTCATACTTTCCTCCATATGGAAGCGTAATGTATATGGATAAATATAGCGCATTTCCTGTATGTTTTCAAGCGAAGATCGCCTGCTTGATTGACTTGGCATAAAAAAATAAAAAGGAATGTTCCTTTTTCCGCCAAATACGGTTATAATGAATATAAATTTTTCTCAGAACTTTCAGGAGGCATTATGCAGCTTTCACGCGATACCAAACGCTTTTTTCTTTTCCTCGCCGCCTTTACCGTGGCGCTTCTTTTGTGTGTTAACCATATTGCGGCAATTACCACCTGGATTTCCTCTGCATTGACACTGATTTCCCCCTTTGTAGTGGGCGCATGCATGGCATTTATCATCAGCGTGCCGATGCGTCTGTTTGACAGAATCCTTGGCAGGAAGAGAAAAGGCGGCGCTCCCCTTGTCGGGGATCAGCGCCGAAAGCCGCTGTGTATGGTCTTGTCTATTCTCTTGATTCTGCTTCTGATCGTGCTCTTTGGCATCATCGTGGTTCCTCAGCTGGTGAATACGGTTACTTCTCTGGCCGGCTCAGTGATGCGTTTTGTGCCGACTGCTCAGCGCTGGATCACAGAATTGATGATCTGGCTGGAGGAATATCCAGAGATTCATGAAATGATCGCGCCGATGGTTCCCGATCTCAATCAGATGGCTTCTTCGCTGATCAGCTTTGTTCAGAAATATGCGGGCATTGCCGCCACTTCTCTGGTATCCAATATATCCTCGCTCTTTGGCAGCGCAACTGACGTCATCATCTCGTTCGTCTTCGCAATTTACATCCTCCTGCAGACAAAAACGCTTTCCCGACAGGGAAAGAAGCTGCTGTATGCATTCCTGCCCAAGCAGTTCTGCGACGAAGTGATCATGGTCGCGCGTATGGCGCACAGAACATTCTTTTCTTACGTGACCATCCAGTGTACTGAGGCAGGCATCCTCGGCGCGCTCTGCTTTGCGGGCATGATGATCTTCCGCTTCCCGCACGCGCTGGTCATCTCTGTGATTATGATCTTCTGCGCGCTGATTCCGATCTATGGCGCCATTATCTCCTGCATCATCGGCGCATTTCTCGTGCTGATCGAAAGTCCGATGCAGGCGTTGGGCTTTGTAGCGTTTATCCTGATCCTGCAGCAGCTGGAGACCAACCTGATTTACCCTCGCGTGGTGTCTACCTCAATCAATCTCCCGCCGATGTGGGTGATGCTTGCCGTTACGGTCGGCGGTGGATTGTTCGGCGTGGTTGGCATGATGATAGCTGTACCCGTCTGTTCGATCGCCTATACCCTCTTGGCCGATGCAGCCAGAGTACGCCTGACCCGAAAGAATCTTTCCGTTTACGATCCTGCGCCGCCCGCCAAGGAGGAGCCGTAACTTTGCTTTACAAAACCCAATAAAACCGTTATAATGCGCTTAGTTGATTTGAGAACTAAGCGCATTTTGCTGATCAGATATTGAGGAGGAATGGATTTATGAGCCGTTTGGGCGATTTGATTCTGCTGGAGCGCACGCGACAGAAGCTCACCCGTAAGCAGGTAGCCAGAAAGTGCGGTGTTTCCGAGGGATATATCAAGGATGTGGAAGAAGGCCGCCGTATCATTCAGGATGATCAGGCGCGCCGCATTCTCCGCACGCTGGGTACCAGCCAGCGCAGCGAGGCGGATTTTTCGCTGGATGAGATTGCCGCCACTGTCGATCTGAGCACCTTCGCCCCGGCAAAGGCCACTCCTGTGCCCGCTCAGCCCAAGCCTGCCGAGCCACAGCCTGCGCCCAAGGCGCAAAGCAAGGAGGAACAAAGCGGCATCTGGCTGGATGCGCTTTCCAGCGTACTTCGCCCTGTACCGGTGATGAGTGCCGGCTGGATTCAGGTTTCCCGCCGCATGGTGCCGATTCAGGACGGAAAGATCGAAGGTGCAAAACCGGACAAGGTCGTCTATTTCCTTGCGCCGGATGATTCCATGCGCGCCATGCGCATTGAAAAGGGCGATCTCGTGCTGGTTGTTCCGCAGAATCTGCCCGTCGATGGTGCGATCATGCTCGTGGAATACGGTGCGCATCGCTGTCTGCGCAGGATCAAGCTGCTGGGCAACGGCAGCATCCTCCTGCAGAGCGGCGACCGCGATTTGGGTACGGAGTCCGTGCATATCAGCGATATCAAGCTGGTCGGCAAGGCAGTTCGCGTGGAGATCGCGCTCTAAGCCGTGATCAGGAAAACGCTGCCCTTTGCGTTTCCGCTCAGCGGGGAAACCATCGCCCGTCAGCGCGCAATCATTCTGGGCAGGCTGCTGGCAGCTGACGAGGCTTTCTGCCGGATTCCGGTTCAGGGCATTTCTCAGGACTCGCTGGATCAGATGCTTGAGCTGTACGACAGCATGTTCTTTGGCGGCTATCTGAGGCAGCTGAACGTGATTGTTACCCTCTCTTCCCGCCTGACAAGCGCTGCTGGAAAGTTTCTCTTTGTCCGCGGTGCATTTGGCCGAATCAAGCACGCGGAGATCCGGATGTCCAGCGATTTTCTTATGAGACTGGATCAGGGACCGTTTGAGTTAAATGGATTATCCGTCGCAACGCCGCAGGAAGCCTTTCTGCTTGTATTCGAGCATGAGCTCTGTCACGCGCTGGAAACGCTGATGGACGGACGGACAAGCCATTCCTCCCGCTTCCTCACGCTTGCCAATGGTTTGTTTGGTCATACGGCTACGCGCCACAAACTTCCCACGCGCCGTGCTGAAGCCGCACAAAACGGAATGATTGTGGGTGCATCGGTATCCTTTCCTTATAATAGACAAACGCTATCCGGTATCGTAACGTACATCGGAAAGATGGTTACGGTCATGGTTCCTGATCCAGAAGGAGAATACGGGGACAGGCGCGGGAGGAAGTATTGCAAGTATCGCG
>CAZACE010000060.1:0-7361 GCA_964483255.1 uncultured Oscillospiraceae bacterium | reverse complement strand
AGAATAGAGTACGCCGCGGAAGGCCTTGCGATAAACCAGGGCGATGATCAGGCCGACCACAAAGCCCATGGCCAGCGCCAGCACCATCTTCATGGGCGTGAGGCTTGCCATCTGCTGGGAAAACCACTCGTTGACGCTTGCGTCGTTGATGATGTTGTTCATGGGATGAATCCTCCTAAAATGAATTGGTTGATTGGTAATGTATCAGATGAAGGGAGTGGACGCTCCGATCATGCATCGGGATTGGGCGGGCAGGGGCCGAAGTAGGCAACCATCTGTTCCTCGGTGAGGCCGAAGTAGTTGATGATCTCCTGCCAGATGTAGTATGGGCGGCGGGGGAAGATGCGCTCAAGCATACGTTCGACACGGCTGACCCAGTAGTTGTAGCCGCCCTCTGGGTTCTTGGGCTGGTCAAAGCTGACCTTGGGATGAACCTCGGCAGCCCAGCGCTGCATGTGCATCGTCATCTCCGGCTTGATCTCCATGATCATCTGATTGAACAGATTGGTCATGTTCTCAGTCGTGAGCACGGTTTGATACAGCTCGCCGTAGCGCTTGAGGAATCTGTCCTGAATCTCCGGCACCTTGATGAGCTTGGACATGAAGATGTTGGACTTGATGTTGTAGTTGCCCATGCCGCCGTCGCGCAGCATGTATTCCACACCGCCCACGATCTTGTTCTTGCTGCCGGTGGTGACGGAGAAGAAACCCCAGTCGCTGTCGTAGAAGAGGTAGCGCCACTTGGCGTCTTCCGGATCGCCGGTCTTCGTGTTGCGATAGAAGCGGATATTACCCGGGTCGGTATCGCCGAAGAAAGAGCGGAAGACGAAGTAGTCGATCATGTTGTCAATATCAATCTGCGAGCAAACGTATTCGTATGCTTTCTGATCCTTGACCAGATCGTGCTCTTTGACATAATCATAGAGCTTCTGGTAATCGTGGCGGCTGCCCTGGTTGATCTGATCCGAGGAGAGGCCGTCGGATTCGAGCATGTCGATATCGTCCGGGTTATCCCAGCCCTCGTGCTGAGCCACGGTCTTCACACCGGCGCGCTGGCGCATGTTGTAATGACCCCAGTATTCGCCGTTGATATAGACGATCACGGGCTTCCAGGCCTGTGTGGCCACGCTACTGCCGCTCTGGTCGATCAATCGTGCCTGCATGCCGTCGATCACGCGGGAGTACAGGCCGTCCTGACCGCCGTTTCTCAGAACAAAGCTGGCGTAGGATTCGTAAGGACGATCGTCAAACAGCGCGTAATCAAAGCTGCTCTTGCCGTATTGGCCGTCTGCCTTGATGTACAGGCTCTTTTGCGGCATATCCAGAGAGAACTGGCCCATGACACGGAAGGTCATGCCCTGAGAGATCTGCTGCGTGCCGCTCTCGTCGTAGTATTCCACCCAGCCGCCGAATTCGTTCTTCTGCCAGTAGGTAGCGTGTTCCCACGGGCGTTCGTCAAGATCGCGGTTGAGTGTCGGACCATCGGCGAACATGCCTGTTTCGTCATTCCACATGTTGTCCGGGTCCGTTGTCAGGCAGACGACCGGCATCGTGTGGTAAACGGAGATCAGATATGTCTGAGAGACGACCTGCGAGGGCTCGACGCCTTCGCGGAACGCACGCGCGCGAACCACGGTGTTCTTGCGGATCTCAATGGGCTCGGAATAGATGGGAGAGGTTTCCGTCGGATCTGTGCCGTCGAGCGTGTAGCGCACAACGGAGTTGAGCGGAACGGACAGCGTCACGGCTGTGCTGCCCTCCAGCGGACGCTCATACAGGCCGCCAGTCACATTGAATGCAGGCTTTTCAGCAAAACCGATGAATCCGCCGCTGTTCTCTGCGCCCGGGGTAGGGGTGGAGTAGTAGAAAAGGCCTGCCTGGCCGAGCGTGCGCCCGAAGGAGACGTCGTCATAGAGCTGCGGCACGACCACCTTGTCCAGGATTTCGCCCGTCGGGGTGGAGAGGCATACGGTTTCACCCTCTTTAGCGAGGTTGTAGTTCGTAAAATAATAAACGCCGTTCTTGGTCGTCTGCGTCGTGTCGCAGTAGATGACCAGATAGCTGTTGTTTTCGAGCGTGATGTCGGGAAGCTGCCATTTGCGCGGTTTTTTGATGTTATCGGACAGGCCGTAACCCTTGAGGTTGACGGCCTGTCCGCTCATGTTGTAGATCTCGATGTAGTCGTAGGGGTTTTTGACGTTGGGACCGACAATGCTCTGATTGCCGGACATGACCTCGGTGATGTAGAGTCCGGATGCATTGGCCAGGCACAGGTTCGTGTCCATGGCAACCTCGCCGGTGCGCGTGTTGGGCAGGCCGGGCGTGGGCTGCGTGAAGCGCTTGAAGCCGCTGGTGCCCTCCTCATCGCGGCCCCAGGAGGTATCCGCATCGAGCAGGTCATAGGTGACCAGATCGAGCATACGACCCTGAATGTCGGAGAGGATGACGGTTTCGCCGTCAGAGCGGAGCTTGAAGCTTGCGTGCGGCCAGTCGCCGGTTCCTGCGCGATCCTTGCCGGAGGCATAGACCACGTAGTATCCGCCGGGCTCGATGACAGCTCCCTGCGGGAAACGCCACTTGACCAGCGAATCAGGGGAATCGCTGAGCGCATAGTTGGAGAGGTTGATGGCCTTGTTTGAGGTGTTGTGCAGCTCGATCCAGTCCGGATACTCGCCGTCCTCATCCTTGATGGTGGTGATGGAGGAGGCGCAGATCTCGTTGATGACCAGCGAACCGGTCTCAATGAGGGTCGATGCGCGGAAGGCGGCGAAGCCCTCCTGCGTGTTCTCGTATCCGGGGGTATACTGCTCGGTGATGATGTAGTCGTCGCCGCCGATCCAGCAATAGCTCATGTTGTGATCCATAGCCGGGATGGGCAGCTCTTCAAAGGCGATACCGTCGCTGCCGAAGAGAAAAAGCGTATCGCCGGTGGAGGAGAGCTTGAACTTGGCATGCAGCGTCTGGCCTGCGAAATTCTTGTTTTCGTCTGAGGCAAAGACAATGATATTCTCGCCAGGCTCAAGCGTAATGTCCGGGAAGATGAACGTGATCTTGTCCGCGCGGTCGCTCAGGCCATAGCCCTTGAGCGGGATTGCATGATCGCCGGTGTTGGTCAGTTCAACCCAGTCCGGAAAAGAACCGGCCTCATCGGGGAATGCCGTGCGGTTGGAGGACATGGCCTCCGAGATGCGAAGAGAGCGATCGCCCGTAGAAACATCTGCCGGGAGCACCTCTGTGCCGGAGATATTGGCGGCGGGCGTAAGACTCATTCCCGGAGCGAAAATGATCAGCACGATCACCAATGCGATCAGGCCAAGCAGGAACGGCAGCGTTCCCTTGCGCGGCTTCACGCGCCGCAGAGCGCGGCGTTTTTTCCTTGGTGGGCTGGCTTTTCTGGTCCGATTGGAGCGCATGGAAGACTTCCTTTCAAAATTCGACAAATTGCCTGAATTATTATAGCATAAAAAGTGCCGCAGGAAAAGGGAAAGTAAAACTTTCTAGCTGTCTTTGGGTACGAATTTTTCGATTTCTGTCAGTCATGATGAACAAAAAAGCGATAAAGTGCGCGGCGAAGACATATACTACGCAGACGGGAGGAAAGGAGGAGTGGCGTTTGCGTCTTGGCATTGTGATGGCGGGGGCAGGCGCGCATGCGGCGGCAAACATCGGCGTGCTGCGTGAGCTTGAGCGGCGAGGGGTCACGCCGTATGCCGTATGCGGTCTGCATGCGGGCGCATGGCCGGCTGCGCTGCATGCCGCAGGGATGAGCCGGCAAAGCATGGAAAAGGCGCTCCATCAGGCCGCCAGAGCGGGCAGCCGTATGATCGCGCCTGTGTGGTATGAACGTTTTGCGCCTTTGCAAACGCGTATGCCTTCCGGCGTCAGGCTGAATCATCTGCTCAGCGCGCAGCTGGGGCAGCGCATATTGCCCATGTGTCACGGTATCGCCGTGTTTCCCTGCCGGATGATGCGCACGGGTCAGCGTGTGATTTTTTCGACACGCAGTTATATGCCTGACGGCGGTTATATGCTTGCCATGCAGGCAAGCCTGGGGTTTGCCGCGCGCGCCTCGATGGGGTTTGCGCCGTTTCTTTCGCCGGCAACATATATGGGATCATATCTGCTGGGTGAAATGGATTATGCATTTGCCTGCCGTCAGCTGATGCTGCTGGGTGCGCATCGCGTGCTGATCGTCGAGCCGGTTCCCTCGCCGCGGCGCGCTCCCGATGCCCTGGATCTGGCCGCCGGTGCGCTCTTGCGCTCCGGTGAACAGATGCATGAAACGGAAACCGGCGTTCTTCGCGTGACGATGCCCGACAGCGCCGGCGCGCTTTCGCTTTCGCGGCTTGAGGAATGCGCCGCTGCCGGTGAACGGACTGCTTCCAGAGAATTGGATGACCTCTTTGAAAGGATGGGCATGGCGCACTGCCGCGTGCTCGCCTTCAGGCGCAGTTTTTCTTAGGGATTACCGACGATGACTTCGGAGGTTGCCTTGAGGCGATTGGCGCCGATGCGCGTTTCCGCTGCGATGGTGTAGCTGCCGGGAGCGACGGGATTTCCCTGCATGTCGCGTCCATCCCAGTAAAAGCGGGTAAGGTTGTCCGCAGAGGGGCGCGTGAGCTGGCTGGATGCAAGGCGGCGAATAAGAAGACCTTCCTGACTGTAAACTGACACGGTTAATTCGGCAGGAATGTCGAGCTTTACGGCGATGGGCAGCTCCAACTGGCCGGGATTATGCAGCTTGCCGAGGCTGAGGAGGGAAAGCTCACATTCGGCCCCGGATGGCTGCATGGCGATGAGCCGCTCGGAGCACAGCAATACTTCGCTTTCGTGGACGGAGAAAACCTGCAGCATCAGGTAACCGCCCTCATCGGGCATAACGTCCTCCAAGGAGAGCGAGCGCCGCTTGCGGCCGCTGCTCAGCAGCGCGCTGCCGTCGTCGCCCTCGTCCAGAAATGTGCGGGCGTTGTCCCAATCCCAGCTGCCATCCGTAAAATCGACCAGACGGTATTGCACGCTGGTTCCGTCGCGGGCGACGGTAAAGGAAAAATCCAGCACAGGATCGCCTAAGCGCAGCAGCGAGGTGCTGTAGGAAAAGCCTGTCAGCGGGCGGGAGAGCATGGCGCTTGACGCTATGGGCAGGTAAAGGCTGTCGGCGTGGGTAGAGAGAAGCTGGCTGGAGGAGGAAGGAACAGCGATGCTCAGATAGCGATGCAGCTCAGAAAGAGATACTGCGCCGTCACCATTCAGATCCGCTTCTGCGCTGCCGTAGAGCCCCAGACCACTGGAGAGCGCGGAGGCGAAATACGATACCGCGCCGGAGGAGAGGCCCTCGCTGTCGTAATACCAGCTGGATTCGTGACCGGCAGACGAGGTGAGCACATGCACGCTTGAGTCCATCAGGAAGGGGGAAAGCAGCGCGGGATTCTCTTCGGGAATGGCAGGGGGCTGGGCGGGCTGCGGCTGGCCGCGGCCAATGAGCGCGCCGGAATAGCAGGCGTCCAGGATTAAGAGCTTTTCGCCCTGAATGCCGCGGACCAGATCATACAGCGCAGCGGCAGAGAGCGGGCTTTCCGTCTGTCCGTCGCCCAGGAGCAGATAAACCTGCCCATCGTCAGAGGAGGAGAGCACACCGTGCGTGCACAGATAAAGGATTGATAGGTCGTCCTCATCTGCTTGCGAGAAAGCGTCTGCGATGGCGATATCCAGCGTTTCGACGGTGCCGATCGTGCCATCCTCGATGGACAGATTGCCCAGACCGATGTCGGCGCTGATGAGCGCAGAACCGACCATGTGCAGGTTGCCGGAGATGGCAGCGCCCAGATCCTCCTGCGTCACAAAATCAGAGCAGGCGACCAGCAGCGCGCGCGTCACGCGCTCTTCCTGCGCACAGGCGCCTGAAGCGAGCGCGAGCATCAGCGTAAAGAGCAAAAACAGCTTTCTCAGCGTTCTCATCTGCCAGCCTCCTTTCCTATCATTTTGTGGCAAAAAACGCTCTATCTGTATAGATGTATCAATTGGCAGAATGCTTCCGGAAAAATCAAATTTCTTGTGTTTTATGATAAAGATACCGTCATTGTATCGCTTTTTCCTCATAGGCGCAAGGGGATGGATCACATTCCCGTAAAAAGCTGTATACAGTCAATCATAGCTTCACAGTCTGATTATCCCACATAAAAATGAAGAGAAAATGAATGAAACGTAAACAGGTTGTAAAGGAAAAGAGAAAGGGAGTTCCGTATAGGAACTCCCTCAAGATATTTGGCTTTAATCAGGCGCGAAGCGAAGAAGGGGCTGGGGATTGTATCCCCAGCGGGTGCGGGCAGAGCCCGCCGTCTCCCGTGCGGTTTCTTCAGCTTAGTACATGCCGCCCATGTCGCCGCCCGCAGCAGCCGGAGCCGGATTCTTCTCCGGAATGTCCGCCACGAGGGACTCGGTGGTCAGCACGGTCGCCGCGACAGAGGCCGCATTCTGCAGCGCGCTGCGGGTCACCTTGGTCGGGTCGATGATGCCGCACTCGATCATGTCGACATACTTGTCGTTGAGCGCGTCATAGCCGAAGGAGGCCTTCTTGGTCTTCTTGATCTTCTCGACGATCACAGAGCCTTCGACGCCCGCGTTCTCGGCGATCTGGCGAACCGGCTCCTCGAGCGCGCGCAGCACGATCTGCACGCCGGTCTTCTTGTCGCCGGTGTACTTGGCCAGTACAGCCTGCACATTCGGCAGAACGGCCAGCAGGGCAGTGCCGCCGCCCGGGACGATGCCCTCTTCAACGGCAGCGCGGGTCGCGGCGAGCGCATCCTCAATGCGCATCTTGCGCTCCTTCATCTCGATTTCGGTAGCAGCGCCGACCTGGATGACGGCCACGCCGCCGGCCAGCTTCGCCAGACGCTCCTGGAGCTTCTCGCGGTCGTAATCGGAAGAGGTCTCGCCGATCTGCGTGCGGATGGACGCGACGCGGGCAGCGATCTCGGCCGGGTTGCCGGCGCCCTCGACGATCACGGTGTTGTCCTTGTCCACCTTGACCTGACGGGCGGAGCCCAGCATGTCGATGGTCGCGGTCTTGAGCTCGTAGCCCAGCTCCTCGGTGATGACCTGGCCGCCGGTGAGGATTGCGATATCCTGCAGCATGGCCTTGCGGCGATCGCCGAAGCCCGGCGCCTTGACGGCGACGCAGGTGAAGGTGCCGCGCAGCTTGTTGACAACCAGGGTCGCCATAGCCTCGCCCTCAACGTCCTCAGCGATGATGAGCATCTTGCGGCCGGCCTGCACAACCTGCTCCAGCAGCGGCAGGATCTCCTGAATGTTGGAAATCTTCTTGTCGGTGATGAGGATGTACGGATTGTCCAGCACGGCCTCCA
>CAZACE010000059.1:0-7402 GCA_964483255.1 uncultured Oscillospiraceae bacterium | reverse complement strand
AAAGCGCGTGCAGGGGTTGGTCAGCGAGGAGAAGAACACCGCGCGCAGCGAGCAGTCGCGCAGGCGTTCGTTGATCTCGTCGAACTGAGCAAGCGTTTCGTCCTCCCGGGCGAAGGCCTGAACGAGCTTCTGATCATGCAGCGCTTCGTCGATCAGCGCCGTCTGCTCGCCGCGCGTCCTGGACTGCAGGACAAACATGTCGTGCGTCGATTTGGCGATGAAATTCGCCACCAGCAGCGAAACCGGGGTAATCAGCACGACGACCAGCGTGATCGCAGGGCTGAGCGTGAGCATGAAGATCAGCGTGCCGAGGATGGTCATTACGCCCGTGAAGAACTGGGTGAAACCCATCAGCAGACCGTCGGCGAATGTATCCACATCTGCGATCATGCGCGAGACGATGTCGCCGGTGGGATGGCCGTCCAGATAGGAAAGCGGCAGCTGCTGAATGTGCGCGAACGCGTCGCGGCGGATGTCGCGCACGGCGTCGTAGGTCACGCGGTTGTTCAGCTCGCTCTGCAGCCACTGCGCGGCGGCTGTCACAAGAATGCAGCCGGCGATGAGCATGAGCGTCTTTTTGAGCACGGCGAAATCCACCTGACCGGGCCCGACGATGCAGTCGATTGCGCGGCCGATGAGGATCGGTACATAGAGCGTGAGCGCGACGATCACCAGCGCAAGCAGCAGGGAAACGGCGAGCTTATTCAGATGCGGGCGGATGTAGCGCAGAACGCGCGCGAGCACCACGCGGCGGGGCATGTTGTTTTCTGTCTTAGCCATTTGCGCGCACCTCCTCCTTGCCGTACTGGGATGCGTAGATCTCCTGATAGACCGGGCAGGAGGCGAGCAGCTTGTCGTGCGTGCCGATGCCAGCAACGCGACCGTCGTCCAGCACGATGATCTGATCCGCAAAGCGCACGGAGGATGCGCGCTGGGAGACGATGAACGTCGTCGGCCTGTGATCCATCGCGCGGATGGCACGGCGCAGGCTCGCGTCGGTGGCATAGTCCAGCGCGGAGGCGCTGTCGTCGAGAATCAGGATGTCCGGCTTCTTCACCAGCGCGCGGGCGATCGTCAGGCGCTGGCGCTGGCCGCCGGAGAAGTTGCGTCCGCCCTGCTCCACGGGTTCGTCCAGATGACCGGGCTTGGCGTTCACGACGTCAAGCGCCTGCGCGATGGCGAGCGCTTCGTAGAGCTCCTTGTCAGTCGCATTTTCATTGCCCCATTTGAGGTTGGAACGGATGGTACCCTTGAAGAGCACGGCCTTCTGTGGCACGACGGCGATGGCCTCGCGCAGCGCATCCTTGCGGATATCGCGCACATCCACGCCGCCCACGAGCACGCGCCCCTTGGTCGCATCGTAGAAGCGGGGGATGAGATTTACCAACGAGGTTTTGCCGCAGCCCGTGCCGCCGATGACGCCAATGGTTTCGCCCGGGCGCGCGGAGAAGGAAACGCCTTCCAGCGATTCTGCGCCCGCGCCGGCATATTGCAGCGATACATTCTCAAAGGAGACGCCGCCCAGCGGGCGAACGTGCTGCGCATCCAGCGTGCCATCCTCCTGGGAGGAGCGGATCGCCAGCACGGAGCTGATGCGGTCGCCGCAGGCCCAGGCCTTGGTCAGCAGGATGATGAGGCTCGCCATCTTGACCAGCTCGACGAGGATCTGGCTCATATAGTTATACAGCGCGACGACCTCGCCCTGCGTGAGGCTGCCCATCTCGACCTTGAGCGCGCCGCTGTGAATGAGCACGATCACGGCTGCGTTGATGGCGACATAGGTCAACGGGTTCATGACCGCGCTGATGCGGCCGACGGAAAGCTGCATACGCGTGAGCATGCGGCTGCGTTTTTCAAACTTGAGCTGCTCGGATTCTTCCTTGCAGAAAGCGCGCAGCACGCGTACACCGCTGAGATTCTCGCGGGTGGCGGCGGTAACGGAGTCCAGCTGACCCTGCACGGCGCGATATTTCGGAATCGTGATGAGCATGATGGAGAAGACGATCACGCAGAGCACGAAGATGACTGCGGCAAAGATGAGCGCGCAGTCAAAATCGATGGTGAACGCCATGACCATCGCTCCAAAGACTACGAACGGCGAACGCAGCAAAAGGCGCAGACACATATTCACGCCGGACTGCACCTGGTTTACGTCGCTGGTCATGCGGGTGACGAGCGTGGAGGTGCCCAGCGTGTCGATTTCCGTGTAGGAAAGCGTCTGAATATGCGCCATGAGCGCATGACGCAGCCGCGTGGAAAAGCCAATGGCGGCCTTTGCAGCGAAATACTGCGCTGTCACGGCGGCGATCAGGCCGGTGAGACCCAACAGCGCCATGATTGCGACCATCTTGATGATATGCGCCTTGTCCCCCATAAGGATACCGCTGTCGATGATGGAGGCGACGATGAGCGGAATGATCAGCTCAAAGGATGCTTCCAGGAGCTTGAAGAGCGGGCCGAGCACGCACTCGCGCGCATAGCCCTTGAGATAGACAAAGAGTTTTTTCAAAAGAATCCACCTTTTCTGTCTGTGATACTGTCCAAAACTGCTTTTATTATAGGGGGAATCTGGCTTTTTTGCAACTCTCCCGGGGGAATTGCTGACTAATGAGAATTGCCTGCAGGAATCGACTTGACATTCTGCGTGTAAGGTGTATAGAATTCAAGTGGGTGCGGGCAATGCCTGCATCAGGATAAGCAACGGGAGGAAATGACGATGAAGATTGCAGTGACATATGATAACGGACAGGTTTTCCAGCACTTCGGCCATTGCGCGCAGTTTAAGCTTTACGAGGTTGAGGGAGGCAAGGTCGTCTCCACGAAGATTCTCGATGCTGCGGGCAGCGGTCACAGCCTGCTGGCCGGTTTTCTGATGATGAACGGCGTGGATGAGCTGATATGCGGCGGCATTGGCGGCGGTGCGCAGGCGGCGCTTCGCGGCTTTGGCATCAAGATTCACAGCGGCGTGCAGGGTGATGCGGATGCAGCTGTGGAAAGCCTGCTTGCGGGTACACTTGAGGCGAGCGACGCACCCAACTGCAGCCATCACGATGCACACCATGGCGCAGATCATGTCTGCGGCGAGCACGGTGAGGGCCATGCGTGCCATTGCCGCGAATAAACAGAATAGAGAAAAGCGCTGCGAGAAATCGCGGCGCTTCAGATTATTCAGAAAAAATACGGCGGCACAATGCGCATCGCCCTGACGATGAGCAGCAGGATGATGTGCACCGGATACGCGGCGTAAAACAGAAATGTGAGCAGCGGATGCCGCACGCCCTGCTTGCCGCTGTAGAGCATCAGAGGAATAATCGCAAACAGCGCGCACAGCGACACCAGCACCCAGCTCATTGTTACGCCGGATAGCAGCAGCGTGAGCGTGTAAAGGAGCAGCGCACCGCCCACATACAAGCCCAACTTTGCCCGACTCTGCCCGGCATATCGCATGCACAGGCATAGCGCAATCGCCAGCCAGCCGTAACTCACATTGGCGGCCATCGCACACATGCATAGCACCAGAATTGAAGCGCTTGCACAGATCGGCTTTGCAGCCAGCGCGTCTGCAGAGCACAGCGCCATCAGCCCCAGCAAAAGGGAGAATAGCACGTTCTGCTCCAACGGACAGACCAGTTGACCGAAGATCAGCATGTCAAAAGGAATCTCGGAGAGAATCGCCAGCAGCAGAAGCCGCCTGCCGTAGCCTGCGATGCTTCTGGTATGCAGATAGCCCTTGGTAATCAGGAAGCAGTAAATCGGAAAGGACAGCCGACCAATGCAGCGGAACAGCCCGACGTCGGGGAAGAGCGCCAGTCCCGCATGGTCAATCACCATGCTGGTAAGCGCAATCAGCCGCAGACAAAACGAAGACAAGCCCATTCCTCCTTTCCTGAGTTCGTCGGGAAATAACTATTATATGATAAAGGAAGCTCGCTTTGTTGTCAATGTTCGCTGTATTCCGAACAATTCCCTGTACAAGGTGGCAGAAGAATCGGAAATTGATTGCAAACGGGATTCTTAAATGTTATAATGTGCCTTACGCTCACTTTATAATGAGATTATTCGTGAATTTTCCGCTTGTATGATGGAGGAGGATTTATCGTGAGTCAGGTCAGAAGAATCTATGTTGAGAAGCGCCCGGGTTATGACGTGTCCGCTCAGCAGCTAAGCTGTGAGCTGTGCGAGGTTCTGGGCACGAATGCAATCGACCGCGTGCGCATTTTCCAGCGTTACGATGTGGAGGGTCTTTCGCAGGCTGCGCTGGAGAGCGCAAAGGGCATCATCTTCTCCGAGCCGAACGTTGATGTTTTGTATGATGAGGAGCTGCCGCAGATGGACGCCCAGCTGCTGGCAGTGGAATATCTGCCGGGCCAGTATGACCAGCGAGCCGACAGCGCCAGCCAGTGCCTGCAGCTGTTCAGCCCGAATGAGGCGCGCCCGAAGGTCGCCTGCGCGAAGGTTTACGCCATCGAAGGCGCACAGGTGACCCGCATGATGATGGACGCCATCGCTGCGCACCTGATCAACCCGGTTGAAGCGCGCCGCGCTTCCATGGACAAGCCCGAGACGCTGGAGATGAAGGCGGATGTGCCGGCGGACGTCGCCGTGCTCGAGGGCTTTATTTCCATGAGCAATAAGGAGCTCGCCGCGATGGTGAGCGCCATGGGCATGGCCATGAGCGCGGAGGATCTGTGCTTCTGCCGCGATTATTTCCGGGACACCGAGAAGCGCGATCCGTCCGTGACCGAGCTGCGCGCAATTGATACTTACTGGTCCGATCACTGTCGCCATACCACGTTCCTCACCGCGATCGACGAGTTTGAGTTTGAGGATGGAACGTACGCCGAGCCGATCAAGGCTGCCTATGAGCTGTATATCGATGTGCGCAGGGATGTGTACGGCGATCGCAGGAAGGACGTTTCCCTCATGGACATGGCGACGCTGGGCGCGAAGGCGCTGCGCAAGATCGGCAAGCTGGACGATCTGGACGCTTCTGACGAGATCAACGCCTGCTCCATCGTGGTCACCGCGAATGTGGACGGCAAGGAAGAGCCCTGGCTGATCATGTTCAAGAACGAGACCCACAACCATCCGACCGAGATCGAGGGATTTGGCGGCGCGGCGACCTGTCTGGGCGGCGCGATCCGCGATCCGCTCTCCGGCCGCAGCTACGTCTATCAGGCGATGCGCATCACCGGCGCGGGCGATCCGCGCGTGCCCTATTCCCGCACGCGCCAGGGCAAGCTGCCGCAGAGGCGCATCACCACGACCGCCGCGCAGGGATACTCTTCCTATGGCAATCAGATCGGTCTGGCTGCCGGCAAGGTGCAGGAGTATTATCATCCGGGCTTTGTCGCCAAGCGCCTGGAGCTGGGCGCCGTCATCGCGGCGACTCCGCGCGATCATGTGCGCCGCGGCCAGCCGGCCCCGGGCGATGTGGTCATGCTGCTGGGCGGCCGCACCGGCCGTGACGGCTGCGGCGGCGCAACGGGATCTTCCAAGGCGCACAGCGTGGAATCTCTGTCCACCTGCGGTGCGGAGGTGCAGAAGGGCAATCCGCCGACCGAGCGCTGTATCCAGCGCCTGTTCCGTAATGCCGAATTTGCGCAGATGGTCAAGCGCTGCAACGACTTCGGCGCGGGCGGCGTGTGCGTCGCCGTGGGTGAGCTCGCCCCCGGCCTTGTGATCGATCTGGACGCCGTGCCCAAAAAGTACGAGGGTCTGGACGGCACCGAGCTGGCGATCTCCGAATCCCAGGAGCGCATGGCCTGTGTGATCGAGGGCGATATGGTAGAGCGCTTCAAGCAGATGGCTTACGAGGAGAACCTCGAGGCGACGCAGGTCGCCGTCGTTACTGAGGCGGCGCGCCTTGTGATGAGCTGGCGAGGCAAGAATATCGTGGATCTTTCCCGCGAGTTCCTGGATACCAACGGCGTGACGCAGCATGCAAAGGCTGTCGTCGCCGCGCCGTCTCAGGAGAAGCCCTATCTGACCGCGCAGCCGGATTTTGCCCGCGGCAAGACCGTGCGCGAGGCGTGGCTGTCTATGCTGTCCGACCTCAACGTCTGCTCCCAGAAGGGCATGGTCGAGCGCTTTGATGGTACCATCGGCGCGGGCACGATTCTTGCGCCCTACGGCGGCGTGCATCGCGACAGCCCGAACGAGGCGATGGCTGCGCTGATTCCGACCGACGGCGAGACGACCACCGCGACCCTCATGGCGCATGGCTACGATCCGTATCTGAGCGAGTGGAGCCCGTTCCACGGCGCTGTGTATGCGGTCACCGAGTCTCTTGCCAAGATCTGTGCGGCCGGCGGCGACGTCACCAAGGCCCGCCTGACCTTCCAGGAGTATTTTGAAAAGCTGGCCAGGGAGCCGCGCCGCTGGGGCAAGCCTGCCGCTGCGCTGCTGGGCGGCCTCTCCGCGCAGATGGGCTTTGGCACTGCATCCATCGGCGGCAAGGACTCCATGTCCGGCACGTTTGAGGATATCCATGTTCCGCCGACGCTCGTTTCCTTCGCGGTGAACGTTGTCGAGGCGAAGAACATCATTTCCACCGATTTCAAGGGCGGCGATCATCGCGTCGCACTGCTGCGCCTGCCGGTGGATGAGCAGCTTGTGCCTGTGTATGAAAAGGCGCTCATGCGCTACGATCTGCTTAGAAAGGCCATCGAGGCCGGCGATGTGCTCGCTGCGCATACCGTGGGCCGCGGCGGCGTCGCCGCGGCCGTCACGAAGATGGCGCTGGGCAGCCGCGTCGGCGTCAGCCTGACGGGGGTTTCTGAGGACGAGCTCTTCCTGCCGTCCTACGGTTCTATCGTCTGCGAGCTCGCCGACGGCGCGCCGCTGCCGGCCGGTCTGGAAATCATTGGCTTCACCTCCGAGCATCCGATGATCAACGTGCTGGGCACGATTCTGCCGCTGGAGGAGGCCTGCAAGGCCTGGAAGGAACCGCTGGAGAGCGTGTTCCCGACGAGCGCACCTGCGAAGCATTCCGTCGCGCCGTATAAGCCGTTCGTCGCGCGCAATACGAACCGACCGGCGATCCATGTCGCCAAGCCGCGCGTGTTCATTCCGTCCTTCCCGGGCACCAACTGCGAGCTCGACAGCGCAAAGGCCTTCCGCCGTGCGGGCGCTGAGGTCGATACCTTCATCTTCCGCAACCTGACCGCGAAGGGCATCGAGGAATCTGTAGAGGCGATCGTCAAGGGCATCGAGAATGCCCAGATCGTGATGCTGCCGGGCGGCTTCTCCGGCGGCGATGAGCCGGACGGCTCCGGCAAGTTCATCGCCGCCGCGCTGCGCAATCCGCGCATCATGGATGCGATCCATACGCTGCTGGATCAGCGCGACGGCCTGATGCTGGGCATCTGCAATGGCTTCCAGGCGCTCATCAAGCTGGGCC
>CAZACE010000058.1:0-7448 GCA_964483255.1 uncultured Oscillospiraceae bacterium | reverse complement strand
ATATGGTTTTCCGCATCCTGATGCTCATCATCCTGCCGCTGACCGCCGCCTATGTCATGAAAAAGAAGGATATCTTCTCCGGCGATCATCAAAAGGAGCTATCCTTTTCCAAAAGCGCTGCCTTTTCCACCGTCATCGCCTTTACGATCGGCATGTACGACGGCTTCTACGGCCCCGGGACCGGCACGTTTCTCATCCTGCTGCTCACGCGCTTTGCGCACATGGATCTGCGCCGCGCCAACGGCATCACCAAAGTGATCAATCTCTCCAGCAACGTCGCCTCCCTGATCGTCTATCTGATGAATGGACAGGTGCTCATGCTGCTGGGTCTGTGCGCGGGCGCGTTCTCCATTCTGGGCAATTATCTTGGTTCCCGCTGCTTCACAAAGAAGGGCGCGGCCATCGCCCGACCGATCATTCTGCTGGTTCTGTGCGTGTTCTTCGTGCGCACGGCGCTTGAGATGCTGGGCATCCTGTAATTCTGATCGAATCCCATTTGCATATCAAAAGAGCGTCGGCTTCACCGCTGACGCTCTTTCCATTTGCATTTATGCTTTTTTCCGCTTCAGATCCGCCGCGCTCAGGCCAATCATGCCCAGCAGCGCAGCAAGCGAAACAAGGTCGAAAACCCTCCAATATGCTTTGCCCACGAAGCGGACGGACAACTCTCCCTCCATGCCGGCCTCAACAGAAAGCTGCATGTGCTCCGTTTCACTGCGCTGCACCGTCAGCGCCTGATCGCCCAGCGTCACTTCGTAGCCGTCAAATCCATATAGCGGCAAAACGATCGTACCGTCCTGCTTGGCGGAAACATGCGCCGTGATACTTGTGCCGTGCTTATCAAACTGCGTAACCTCGACGCCCGGCGAAGCAATCGGTTCTTTTTCATCCAGCGCACGCAGTTTTGCTCCTGGCAGCGCATAATCGCCAAAGCGCACATCCCAATAGGGCAGCGCGCCAGCCTTCACATGATGCTCATCGCGCGCCTCCTGCGAGAGCATCGGCATCACACAGACCGCGCACAGCGCCAGCAGCGCAAACTGCGCCGGCGCATGCCGCCCGGCATCCAGCCTTGAAATCGCATAACCGCCGGCAAATGCAAAGCACAGGCTTGCAAACATCAGCATTCGCCAGGGAAACTGGATATAAGCCACCATGCCGCCCGTCATGCTGGAAAGCCTGCTCCACGGGAACATATCCGTCGCCATCAGCGTACAAACTGCGCCTGCTGCAACCAGCAGCAGCGCCAGAACATCCTCTCTGGTGCGCTTTTCTTTGACAAACGCGCCATAGAGCGCAGCGCCTGCCGCAATCACCACGGGGATGCCCAGGCCGATCGGATCGCTCATCAGGCCCGATTCATGGATCGCCGCCGTCACGTCCGGCGTCAACAGAATCTGCGCAAGCGAAACCGTATGCTCCGTCAGGTCGCGCAAAAGCCACGATGTCACCACGCCCTGCTGGCTGTAGGTGTACATCGGCGCAAAGAAAAACGCATTGAGTCCCAGCGCGGCAGCTATCGCCTTGAGCAGCGCTGCGATGCGTCTGTCCCGGATGATCTTAACAATCGAGAGCGCACCGACGCCTACCGCCACGATTCCGCAGATTGCCGTGGTGATCAAATGGCTCTGGCAGATCAGCGCGGCGCTGACCGCCAGCAGCTTCCATCTGCGCTTGTCACCCCAGATCACCTCATACATGCCCAGTACAAACAGGGGCAGGAAACACATCGCCAGCGCTTCGCCCACCGCAAAGCGCGTATAGACGTCTGCCAGACGATACTGCGAAAGCGTATACAGCACGGCGGCGGCCGTACCCGCCGCCTCATGCTTGAACAGCTTCGACGCCGCATACCACATGCACAGCGCGCTCGCCAGATGCATGCCGATAAAGAATACATGCAGGCTGTATGTCATCGATGCGCCCATCACGATCATGCCTGCCGGCAGATATAAAAACAGCTCAGGATAATACGAAGAGATGACTGCGCCATAGCCATTCTGAATATATGTGCCAAGACGCACCGGGAACTGCCCTGCGCGCAGCGCATGCACCAGATTGAGCAGGCGTGCCATATGGAACTCGCCGTCATGACCATCGCAGAGATTGCCGCGCAGATCCGGCACGCTGGCCAGCAGCACGGCCAGAAAAACGATGACCAGCGCACCGCGCCGTCCGGGCGTAAGCCAGCCCGCGGCACGCGCCGCGCAGAGAAACATTGCGCCCAGCAGCACAAACGTCAGCGTGAAGATGCGATCGGTGTTGTGATGACCGATCAGATCGATGCGATTGACCCGGATATAGCTGCCCGCCTGATAATCCACGACGATCTGCAGATCGTAAATCTCATCCAGCGATGTAAACGAAGCGCTTCCCTGAGCCTGACCCGCATGGATGACGATTTCATCCGGCGTGATCGCAGCCTGATTGGTCGTGCGTATGCGGATCACATTATCCGCGTCGGTTTCAATATCCCAGCGAAGCGTGTAGGTTCCTCCGCCCACGCTCAGCGCCGGGCCGCTGTTCATCTCACCGTACGCCGTTCCGCTGCGTTCATAGCCGTTCTCAAATCCAAGGCGGGAATATTGAAGGTTTTCCCAGGTACGCTGTCCCCGTCCGTGACAAAAGACCCAAAGCAGCACAATCGCCGCCAGCAGTGCAAACACAGGCATCCATTTTTTATGCTTCACGTTATTCGCTCCCGTTCATCCGTCTGTATCATGGATATTTTAAAATTATATCACGCTTTTTCTCTTTCGCAAAGACATTCTTTTCCTGCCTGGATTTTGCCCGGATTTTCCGTCGACAAAATCTGCGCTGCTGTGTATAATGTCGATAGTATCAAACAAGCAGGAGGCGCTTATGCCCGCATCTTATGTGCATCAGAGCGTCGCAGCGAGCATCTGCGATGCGCTTTCCATATTCGATTCGCCCACGCTGCGCAGCGCCGTGCTCGCGGGCAGCGAAGGCCCGGATCCCCTTTTCTTCTCCGTGATCCCCACGCCCGGCGCACCGCTGGTACCCAAGGTCGGTTCCCTCATACACACGCGAAAGACCGATGATTTTCTGCTCGCCCTGGCAGACGCCTGCGCAGGGAGCGAGCTCACGCGCGCCTATTGCTGCGGCTTTTTCACGCATTACGGCACGGACACCACGTTCCATCCCTTTGTCTACGCGCATTCGCTCATGGAGAACGGCAGCTATTCCTCCACCGCGCACTGCACGCTCGAGCATCAGCTGGAAACCCTGCACTATCGCCGTCAGGGGCATGAAAAAGGCCTGCCCATGCAGATGGGAGGCTTTATCGGTCTGAAAAGTCACGAAAAGGACGAGATTGCCCGCGCACTCACAAAAGCAATCAATCAGGTGTTTCCCGGCGAAGGCATGACCACCTTCCGCATCCGCAGAAGCTTCGACGATGCGGTGAACCTTTGCAATATCCTTCGCTCCGAGCGCGGCGTCAAGTTCCGCGCGCTGGGTTCCATGCTGAAACCCTTCCATCTGGATGCTTCCCTCCATGCGCACATGATGCCCGCCGAGCCGCCGGAAATAGACATCATGAACGATGCGCACAGGCCGTGGGCGTCCATCTGGCTGCCGGGCGAAGCGCGCACGGACAGCTTTGATGATCTCTACGCCGCAGCCGTTTCCCGCGGCAAGGCGCTCGTCAGCACGGCCAACAGCTATATGCTCTCCGACGCTTCCTATGCTACGCTGCGCGCGCTGCATGGCGGCCTGAGCTACGATTCCGGCCTGCCCTGGCAGACAACCTGCGCGCCGGGCAAAGCGCCGGGCGTGGAGAAACGGTGAGCAGACGTTAGGCTGCCGCCCTAGAACCCGCCAAGGGACTTCGCCCCATGTACGCTTCGCGGCGCTTAAAAGCAAGATTGCTTAGCGAGAAAGCATAAAGTGATCGCGGATACGCACCAGGGCATGCACCATGCCCGGCAGCTCGACGTTTTCTCCGGCGACGGCGGGAATGCGCTGCACAATATTGCCCGCCTGCATCACCCGGATTTCGCCGAGGACGTCGCCCCTGCGCACGGGCGCGTTCACGCTTTGGGTGAGGGACACCTCCAGCGAGATCTCCTGCTGCGCGCCCTTGCGGATCAGCATTTCGCTCGTTCCGCCGCTGACGGCAGCGACGCTGTCACTGCCGCCCAGGCGCACGGGCACCTGCATGCCAAGCTGCGCGCCCTCCTTCACCGGCGAGAACAGCTGATAGGCGGAAAATCCATATTCCAGCATGCTTCGCGCTTCGTCAAAGCGCGTCTGGCCTGCGTTTGAGCCGAGCACAACGGCAATCAGGCGCAGGCCGTTTTTTTCTGCCGTCGCGCTGATGCAGTATCGGGCTTCGTTGGTCGAGCCCGTCTTATAGCCGTCGCAGCCGGGATAAAAGCGGACGAGCCGATTCGTATTGGTCAGCTGCGTCTTCCTGCCGCCGGGGTGGGTGATCTCGTCCATCCAGATGGTCGAAAACTCATAATACAGCGGATGCTTATCCAGCTGCGCGCTCAGCCGCGCCACGTCGCGCGCCGTTGTATAATGTCCCTGCGCGGGCAGTCCCGTACAGTTGACGTAATGAGTATTTTCAAGCCCCAGCTCGCTTGCCCTCTGGTTCATCCGGCTTACGAATGCTTCGTGCGTCCCGCCCATATGCTCCGCGAGGGCGACAGCCGCGTCGTTTGCGCTGGCGACGATCACGCTCTTGAGCAGATCGCGAACGGGATAGCTCTTGCCTGCATCCAGAAACACCTGGCTGCCGCCCATGGACGAGGCATACGGCGACACCAGCACTTTGTCATCAATTCCGATTCGCCCCTCGTCGATCGCCTCCAGCGTCAGCAGGATGGTCATTACCTTCGTCACGCTGGCGACCGGCCTGCGCTCATCCGCGTTCTTTTCAAAGATCGCCTGACCCGTCGCCGAGTCCACGAGAATCACGCTCGGGCTTGTGATCGTAAAGGGCGTGCCCGTTTCCAGCGGCGCTTCGCCCTGTGCGCGCGCTGCCGCCGGAAATGCGGACAGAGCAAGCAGGATCAACGCAAGAATTCTCTTCATATACTTTCCCTTCTCGGGGCTGCCGCCCCGAACCCCGCCTGAGGGATTTCATCCCTCAGACTCCCTTCTTCGCTTCGCGCGTTCTATTTTTTTCCCTCATGAAGGGAGTGCAGAGGGCCAATGGCCCTTTGCCCGCCGGAGGCCGTAACCCCGTCTCCGTCTCACGCTACTGTGCCATGAGCTGTTCAATCTCATCCGGCTCCAAACCGGGATGCAGCGCCAGGTTGACCCCCTCGGCGAGTATGCCTGCCATGCGCTCCACGAAGGCGTCCACCTCGCGCGGGGTCACGATCAGGTCGCCCAGCCGCTCAGAGACCACACGCGACACGCATGCCTCCAGCTTCTCCTCGTCCGCCTCGCTGCCGCCGCCTGAGCGGATCAGATCGCCCAGTGCGTCGCTTACGATCGTCGAGGCATACACCACCATCGGCACGCCGACCGCAATCACAGGAACGCCGAGCGTTTCTTTCGTCAGCGCCTTTTGATGATTGCCCACGCCGCTGCCCGGCGCGATGCCCGTATCCGCAATCTGGATGGTCGAGCAGATGCGCAGGGAGCTTCTGGCAGCCAAAGCGTCGATGGCGATCACCACATCGGGACGCACATGCTCGGTCATGCCGCGAAGCACCTCCGCCGTCTCGATGCCCGTGACGCCCAGCACGCCCGGCGCAAGCGCGCATACGCTCGACAGCCGCGATGCTACGTCCGCAGGCAGACAGCCCTCCATATGCCGCGTCACCAGCACATGCTCCACCGTCCTCGGCCCCAGCGCATCCGGCGTCACACTGCGATTGCCAAGCCCCGCGACGAGTACCGTCTTCGCATCTCCTGGCATCATCCCCCGGATCGTCTTGCCGATTTCATTGCTGAGCGCACGCCGTATATCCAGCGCGATCGTCATCGTCTGCGGGCAGCTGAGGGTTACGTAGGTTCCCATGGGCCGGCCCAGTTTTTCGGCCATCTCCTGCGATTCAATTTTCACCACCGTGCGCTCCACGCCGCTTTGCAGCTTCACGCCCTGGGCCGGTGCGCTTCCTCTCGCTTCCAGCGCCAGATCCGTCCATTTCGCTCTCATGCTTTCCTCCGGAAACTTTTTGCCTTTGCTTGTAATGTGCCGCAAAATGCGGTAAAGTATAAGCAGCTTATGCGGCATTTCGCCGCCCGAAAGGAGACTTTTTATGTCTGCTGTTTCCGGCATGATCCGCAGCATGGCCGCCGCGCCGCGCCTGCATCTGGCCGATCCGAAAAAAAACGCGCAGGAAATCTCTGCGCTGCTCGATATTGCCGATCAAAACCGCGTTCATCTGTGTGTGTTCCCGGAGCTTTCGCTCACAGGCAGCACCTGCGGCGATCTCTTTTTCCAGCCCTCGCTGCTGCGCGCCGCGCTTGAGGCGCTCACGGCGCTTGCTGCGAAGGAAACAAAGACGGCATTCATCGTTGGCCTTCCGCTGGATATGCAGGGACAGCTTTTGGACTGCGCCGCCGTCGTTTCCAATCATGAAATTCTGATCATTCCCAAGGAACGCATATCCAGCAGCTCCGGCGAGCGCCGCTGGTTTGTCTCCGGCAGCGTCCTGCCCCATGGCCTGGACGTTCCCGGTCTTCCTCATGCGAAGCTGCTGACCGGAAATCCCGTGATCGACTGCGGCAGCTTCACACTGGGCGTGGCCATCGGCGAAGATCCCGTCCGGCACAGCGCCGCCATCGTCGCCCATCTTGCCTCCGGCAGTGAAATCGCCGGCAGGCATGCTGCGCGCCGACAGGCGCTTTGCGTATGCAGCGCGCGCAGCATCTGCGGCTATGTCCACGCAGGCGCGGGCTACGGCGAATCGACCACGGACATGGTCTTTGCCGGCCATGCGGGTATCTATGAAAATGGCGGGCTGCTCGCCGAAAACAAGCGTTTCTGCCGCGAATCCTCCTATGCGATCGCGGATATCGATGTGGAGCGCCTTGGCTTCAAGCGCCGCGCTTCCTCTGCCTTCCAAGCGGATCGCGCGCAGCCGGTCTTCCGCCTTGCGCAGCCGACTTTGGGCTTCAGCGCCGCGCCGCTCATGCGCCCGCTGAGCAGGCTGCCCTTCCTGCCGGAAAGCGGCAGGGAAGAATTCCTGCTCGACGCGCTGAACATCCAGGCAATGGGCCTGATTCGCCGCATGGAGCAGATCCGCTCAACAAAGCTGGTGCTCGGCGTTTCCGGCGGTCTGGATTCCACACTCGCGCTGCTCTGTGCCGCCTATGCCTACGAGTTGGCCGGCTGGGACAAGCGGGGCATCGTCGGCATCACCATGCCGGGCTTCGGCACGGGCACGCGCACCAAGGGCAACGCGGAAAAGCTGATGGAGCTCATCGGCTGCACGATGCTCACTATCCCGATCGGCCCCGCCGTC
>CAZACE010000057.1:0-7475 GCA_964483255.1 uncultured Oscillospiraceae bacterium | reverse complement strand
AGCGGGTTTGGGCGGCAGCCCAACGTACCTATGCGCGAAGCGCAAGCATATCGACGAGCGGAAGAGGTGACAGGATGAAGAGCGATCTGACCTGCCCGGTAGAAATTACCAAAGTGACGGTTAGCCGGGAGAAAGAGGAAACAAAAGAAAATGAGCAGATTGTCTGTCTCATCGAGTTTTTCAATCTGTCTGAAAAGGTGATCGACAGCCTGCAGATGAACATCATCTGCTTTGATACGGACGGCACGCGCCTGGGCGGCAGGCTTGTGCGCGCGGCGGCGCAGGGCGAAAGCCGCGCTCATTTCTCCGGTACCTTTGTGCCGGAACATGTGGACGGCGCTGTGCGCGTAGAAGCGGCTGTGGAGAAGGTCTGGTTTAAGGACGGCATGCTATGGCGGCGTGAGGAGCGCAATGTGCGCGAATATACGCCCAATCAGCTGCCGCAGGGCCGCGAGCTGGATCGTCTGCGCGCCGTCGCCGGGCCGGACGCCGCGGGCTATGCGCGCGAGGACGACATCGTTTGGATGTGCGTATGCGGTCGTGCGAACCGCACCAGCGATGACGTTTGTATCCGCTGCGAAAGAAAGCGCGAAGAGGTGCTGGAGAAGTATTCCTTTGCCGCGATCGATTCCACCGTGGGCGAGAAGGAGCGCGAGCGCCAGCGCAGCACGGAGGAGACGCTGCGCCGCTCCAGCGAGGCGACCGTCAAGGAACAGACGGCGATGCGCAAAAAGAGCAAAAAGAAGCGCCGCGTGATGAAGACGATCATCTCTCTGCTGGTGCTGCTGGCGGCGCTGCTGGCGGTCGCACGCTGGGGCGTGCCCTACGGCGCGGGAATATATGCGCAGACGCTCGTGGATCAGGGCGAGCTGATGAAGGCGAAGGATATCTATGCGTTCATTGGCGAGTATTGGCCGGATGAGTATAACGCGCATGCGCTTGCAGACGCCTGCGAAGACAAGATGATCGAGCGCTTCATCAAGGCGAATACAGACGCTGCGCTGGACGAGGCGATGGCGCGAGCCAAGGCGCACACGGGCGAAAACGCGCCTGCGCTGTATGAGCGCGCCGTGCTGGCACGCGCGCAGCTGGCCATTGACGCTGGTGAAACGGATCTGGCGGAGAAACTGCTTTCTTCGATGCCGGAGAGCGAAGCGGCGAGCGAAATGCTGCATGCGCTGATTTACGATATCGCCATGGCCGCCCGCGACAGGGTGGACTATCCTGTGGCAATTGAGCGCTTCAAATCGCTGGGCGATTACAGCGACGCTGCGATTAAGGCCAGCGAATGCACATACGACTATGGCAGGCAGCTCATGCGCGAGGGCAAGTATCAGCTGGCGCACGAGCAGCTGCTGCTGGTGGCGGACAGGGGCGATGCGATCACGCTGATTCGCCAGTGCCGCTATGCCATCGCGATGGACGCGCAGGAGAATGGTGATTACTTTGCCGCGGCGGATCTGTATGAGACGCTGGGCGTTTACGAAGAGGCGGAAACGCGCGCCAGACAGTGCCGCTATACGGCGGGTATGAATGCGCTGGGCACGGGCAATCTTGCGCTGGCCGCGCAGCAGCTGCGCCAGGCGGGCGATTACGAGGACGCTATAGCGCGCTTCACCGACGCCGCCATGACACTGGGCAATGCGGCGCTGAACGAAGGAAACTACGTTGAGGCGATCTCCTGGCTGGAGCAGCTGCCGCGCGAAGGCGAGGCTGGCGATGCGCTCGACAAGGCGACCTACGCCTATGCCAGAGAGCTGGAAGAGGCGGGCCAGACGGACGCCGCTGCGCTGGAATATGCGTCTCTGGGCGATTACGAGGACAGCATTGAGCGCGTGAAGGCGATCGAATACAATGCGGCGGTTCGGGAAATGGAAAAGTCTCCTGAGAGCGCGCTGCTGCGTTTTGAGGGCCTTGGCGATTACAAGGATGCCAAAAAGCTTGCGCTTGCATGCCGCTATCAGGCGGCGAAGAGCTTGTTTGACAAGGGTGAATACGAGCAGGCGCTCTCTGAGTTTGAAGGCCTGAAGGATTATGAGGATTCTGCCAGCCAGGTGCGGCGCAGCCGCTATGCCATGGCGGGCGAAAAGATGGAAGAGGGCGAATACGAGGCGGCTGCGGCGCTGTTTGAAGCCTGCGGCGCATATCTGGATGCCGAGGAGCGCGCGATGAAGGCGCAGTATGCACAGGCTCAGGCGCTTGAAACCGAGGGCAAGTACGAGCAGGCGGCCAAGGCGTTTGCGCTGCTTGGCAGCTACGAGGATGCGAAGCTGCGCGTCATTGCCTGCGAGGACGCCTGGCTGAAGGCCGCATTCACCGGTGCGCGCATGGATATGGAGCTGGGCGATTACGTCAGCGTGATCGATGCGCTCGCGCCGTATTGGCAGGAAGACCTGCCTGAGCGTTACGAGGAAATTGCGGATATGTATGAGAAGGCCTGCATGCAGCGCGCGCAGGCGCTCATTGATATGCGCAGGCCGCTGGATGCGCTTGAGCTGCTCGAGCAGATTGAATCGATCAATAAGACGGCGAAGAAGCGTCTGGATGCGTATGTCTATCGCATCATCGGCCGCTGGAAGGATGCGCGCGGGGTCGAGTATATCTTCCGCCGCGACGGCAGCTGCGCCATCGCCGGCGAGGAGGGTTTCTTCGGCGGCAGCGGGTATGATATCGCTGTGGGCGCGGAAAAATACCCGACCAAGGCGGTGTACTCCGTTGTGAGCCTGCGCAATAAGACGCTCACGATCAAGAAACTGGATACCGGCTCGACCGTGCGCCTTTCCTATGTGGGCGAGCCCACGCAGGCGGCCGGGACCATCATCGAGGAATGACAACCGGACTATGAAAAGAAGAGACATCATGATCATCGCGCTGCTGCTTGTGTGCGCTCTGGCGCTGTATTTCGTCTCCCAGGTTTCCCTGAGCGCAGAGGCTTCGACCGTCGTCGTAACGATTGATGGAGAGGAAGTGCTCCGCCGTCCGCTGGCGATGGAGGATACCTATGAGATTGCGCAGGAGGATGGCAGTGTGAATATTATCGCCGTCGAGGACGGCGCGGTCTTCATGCAGGAAGCCAACTGCCGCGACGGATTGTGCATCCGCCAGGGCAAAATGAGAAACGGCGCGAAGACCATCGTCTGCCTGCCGCACAAGCTTGTCGTCCGGCTCACGGGCGATGCGCCAGCAGACGACGACAGCGACCTGGACATCATCATTCAGTAAGCGAAGGGAAAGACGTTGGGGCTATCGCCCCAAACCCTATCTGGGGATGCAATCCCCAGACCCCTTCTTCGCTTCGCGCATGAGATTTGAGGATTGCAAAATCAAACATCTATGGCGCGAAGCGTAATGGGGTGCAGGGGCAATGTCCCTGCGAGGGGTTCGGGGACACAGTTCCCGAGCGTATCCCCCTGAAAGGAAAGCTATGAATCCGATCAAAAGATGGCTCAGTGATGCGAAATCGCAGCCGAGCCTCAAATACGTGGATACCTGCGACGGTCTGCGCACGATGGCTGTGCTGATCGTCGCATGGTTTCATATCTGGCAGCAGAGCTGGCTGTTTCCGGGGCTGACGCTCTTTGGCAGGGACATCAGTCTGGATCCCCTGGTGCGCTCGGGCTATATCTGGGTGGATATGATGATCCTGATCAGCGGCTTTTGCCTGTATCTGCCGTGGGCGCGCATGCGCTATGAGGGCGGTACGCCGATGCGTCCGCTGGATTTTTATGTGCGCCGCTTTGTGCGCATTCATCCGTCGTATCTGCTCACGATTGCGATCATGTTCGCCGTGGCGATGGCGACGAATGCGTATTATTACAAGGAGCACATGATCCGCGATCTCGTGTCGCATCTGACGTACACGCATATGTTCTTCTATGATGCGTATTATGCGTCGAACCTCGGCGGCGCGCTGTGGACGCTCGCGATTGAGATGCAGTTTTATCTGCTCTTTCCGCTGATTGCGCGCGCGTTTTATAAGCTGCCGACGACCACGTTTGCCGCCATGGTGGCTTTGGCGCTTGGATTCCGCGGCTGGGTGAGCGTGAATGTGAAGGACGTCGCGCTGTATTTCAACCAGCTGCCGGCATATCTGGATACGTTTGCCATCGGCATGATGACGGCCAATATCCACGCGTGGCTCTCGCGCAAAAAGCATGGCGCACTCCAGCGCTTGCTGTGCTCAGCGCTGAGCGTGTGCATGCTTTTCATGATCTGGCAGGTCGTCAGGCGTCAGGCGGGCAATCCGGGCGTGGAGCAGATCCGCCTGGGCCAGATGAGCAACCGCCTGGCGATGGGTCTGCTGGGTTCGGGCTTCCTGATTTTTAGCGCGAATGCGGGCCTTGTGCTCAGAAAGATTCTGGGCAATCCGCTCACGAAATTCTTCTCCGGCATCTCTTTCCAGTTCTATATCTGGCATCAGACGATCGCCGTCTGGCTGATCACCTATAAGGTGATCCCGAGCGAATACGAGAATCCCAACTGGGAGGGCGATCCTGTCTGGCAGATGAACTACACGATTGCGTGCTTTGCCTTGTCGATTCTCGTCGCGGCGATTATCACATACGGCTTTGAGCGCCCAATCGCCAAAAAGCTGCAGAATATGTGGAACGCGCGCCGCGCCAGGAAGGAGAAATGAGCATGCTGAACATCGGATGCCATCTCTCCTGTTCAAACGGCTATCTGGCCATGGGCAAACAGGCCATGGAGATCGATGCGAACACGTTCCAGTTCTTCACGCGTAATCCGCGCGGCGGCTCCGTAAAACCCTTTGACGGTGCGGACGCGCAGGCGCTTAATAGCTTTATGAAAGATCATGGCTTTGCACCGATTCTGGCGCATGCGCCCTATACGCTCAATGCGGCGGCGGCTGATGCGCGCGTGCGAGCGTTTGCTTTCCGCACGATGCGTGAGGATCTGGAGCGCCTTGCGTATATTCCCAGTGCTATGCTCAATTTCCATCCGGGCAGCCATGTGAAGCAGGGCGCGGATGTGGGCGTGAGGCTGATTGCCGAAATGCTTGACGAGGTTTACACGAGCGAGCTGCCCACGCAGGTTTTGCTTGAAACCATGGCGGGTAAGGGCAGCGAGGTCGGAAGAACCTTTGAGGAGCTGCGCGCGATCATGGATACGAGCAAGGTGGGCGACCGTTTGGGCGTCTGCCTGGATACATGCCACGTGTTCGACGGTGGTTACGACATCGTGGATCATCTGGATGATGTGCTGGAGGAATTCGACCGTGTTGTGGGTCTGAATCGTCTGAAGGCCATTCATCTGAACGACAGCAAGAATCCCTTTGCCAGCCATAAGGACAGGCACGAAAAGATCGGACAGGGCTTGATTGGTCTGGACGCCATGGTGCGCATCATCAATCATCCGGCGCTGCGAGGCCTGCCGTTTTATCTGGAAACGCCCAACGAGCTGGATGGCTATGCGCAGGAGATTGCGCTGCTGCGCGGTGCATATCAGGAAACACCTCCGTCTGATGAAGGCTGACGCCTCCCCTTTCAGGGAGCTTGGCGGCAAATGAAAGGAACATAAGCAATGAACGAGATTAAAACCGTAGGCCTGATCGGTCTGGGCGCGGTCGGCACGCTCTATGCCGAGCGCATGCTCAGCAGCGGCGCGGATATCCGCGTGATTGTTGACGAGGCGCGCTGCGAGCGGTATGTGCGCGAGGGTGTGTATGTGAACGATGTGCGCGTGGATTTCCCGTATGTGACGCCGGCGCAGGCGCAGAATGTAGATCTTCTTCTGATCGTGACGAAAGAGGGCGGGCTGCTCTCTGCGATAGAAACAGCTGCTGGGTTTATCGGGACGGATACGCTGATTGTTTCCCTGCTCAACGGCGTGACCAGCGAGGGAATCATCGCCGAGCGCTTCGGCGAAAAGAATGTGCTCTACAGCGTGGCACAGGGTATGGATGCGGTCAAGGAGGGCGGCAGGCTGACCTACGTGCATCCGGGCCAGATTGTGCTGGGTGAGCGCGAGGAAGGGGCGGTTTCCGATCGCGTGCAGATGGTCGCCGACTATTTGAATGCCCATGGTGTGACCTGCACGCCGGTGCCGGATATGGTTCGCCGCCAGTGGGGCAAGCTGATGCTCAATGTGGGCATCAATCAGGCGTGCATGGTTTTCGAATGCAACTACAGCGGCGTGCAGCAGCCGGGCAAACCGCGCGACACCATGATCGGCGCGATGCGCGAGGCGCAGCATATGGCGCGGCTGGAAGGGCATCCCATCAGCGAGGCAGAGTTTGAAGGCTGGGTCGCCCTGGCGGACAGCCTGGCGCCTGCGGGGAAACCGAGCATGCGTCAGGACGGCGAGGCGAAGAGGAAAAGCGAGGTTGAGCTCTTCGCCGGCACGATGGTGCGCCTGGGACAAAAGCATGGTGTGGAGCTTCCCATCAATGCCTGGCTGTATGAAAAGGTGAAGGAAATCGAATCCGCCTACTGACAAAAGAGGACAGATGGAGCGTCTGTCCTCTTGTATTTTTTACAACATGGTTTGACAAAATGGAACGCCGAGATTCATTTTTGCATATATTTTAAAATTAAACTTCATTTTCTTCGGGAAAATGGCGAAAATTTGCGTAAAAATCAGAAAAACTGCAAAATTGACAGCTTGATGATGAAAATTGCTTGACAAATCATTGGAAGCCCCGTATAATGGCCTCATTCCCGGAAGCCAAATTCCGGAAGGTTAAGGAGGACATTGTTATGAAGAAGTTTATCGCGGCGGTTCTTGCTATGATCCTGTGCCTGTGTGCCTGCGGCGCGCTTGCCGATCATTACGTCATTGCGACGGATACCGTGTTCAAGCCGTTTGAGTATACCGACATGAACGGCAATTTCGTGGGCATCGACGTGGATATTCTCGCGGCGATCGCAGCAGATCAGGGCTTCACCTATGACCTCAACTCCCTCGGCTGGGACGCGGCCATCGCTGCCTGCCAGGCTGGTCAGGCTGACGGCATGATCGCCGGCGCGTCCATCACTGACGCTCGCAAGGCTTCCGGCTGGATCTTCTCCGACGGCTATTACAATGCCACCCAGTGCATGACCGTGCTGGCCAACTCCAAGATCGCGTCCTTTGCTGATCTGGCCGGCAAGCCCGTCGCCGTCAAGACCGGCACCCAGGGCGCCAGCTATGCCGAGAGCCTGAAGGACGCCAACGGCTTCACCATCACTTACTTCGAGGATTCCCCCACGATGTATCAGGCTGTCATGGGCGGCCAGTGTGTGGCTTGCTTCGAGGATACCCCGATCATGGCGGCGACCATCAAGGAAAACGGTCTCCCGCTCAAGATCGTCGAAGGCTCTGAGAACGAGGGCTCCCCGTACGGCTTCGCCATTTTCAACGCTGACAACCAGAAGCTGGTTGATCTCTTCAATGCCGGTCTGGCCAACATCAAGGAGAACGGCAAGTACGACGAGATCCTGGCGAAGTACCTGAACTAAGGGACATTGGGAGACGCA
>CAZACE010000056.1:0-7629 GCA_964483255.1 uncultured Oscillospiraceae bacterium | reverse complement strand
GTGCCCTCGATGTCCGAGGAAATGAAAATACGGTCAAGCATATGATGTACCTTTGCTTTCTGTCGTTATTTTTTGGTTGCGTCTGCCCAGCCCTCGCATTCGCTGGCGCGCTCCAGCTCATCGAGCAGGAGACAGACGCCGCCCGCGCCATGGCCGATGAGCGGCTCAACCTTGTCAAAGCTGAGCATCTTGGCCTTAGGCGATCTCCAACGCGATTTCCATCATCTGGGTGAAGGAGGTCTGGCGATCCTCGGCGGGCAGGGCCTCGCCGGTGAAGATATGATCGGAGATGGTGCAGATGCACAGTGCGTTCTTGCCCGCGCGCGCGGCGTTCAGATACAGCGCGGCGCTCTCCATCTCGACGGCGAGCACGCCCAGCTTCTTGAGCTTGCCCGCGCCGCCGGCCTCGTCATAGAAGATATCGGAGGAATACAGCGCGCCGACGTTGGGCTCGACGCCCATTTTGCGCGCAGCGGCGACCGCCTGATCCAGCAGCTTGAACGAGCAGCACGGGGCGACGTTGCCATCGAAGAACTGACGGCCGAAGTTGGAATTGGTATAGGCGCTCATGCCCATCACGATGTCGCGCACCTTCACGTTATCGCCGATGCCGCCGGCGGTACCCACGCGGATGATGTTCTCCACGCCGTAGTAGTTGTAGAGCTCGTAGGAATAGATGCCGATGGACGGCATGCCCATGCCCGAGGCCATCACGGAGACGCGCTTGCCCTTGTAGTAGCCGGTATAGCCCTGCACGCCGCGGACATTATTCACCAGCACGGCGTCCTCGAGGTAGGTTTCGGCGATGAACTTCGCGCGCAGCGGATCGCCCGGCATGAGCACTGTGCGGGCGAAGTCGCCCTCCTTTGCGGTGATGTGGGGAGTCGGGATATTCGGATTGGCCATGAAAGCAGCCCCTTTCTCGTGTCAAGTATTATGATTATTATACTCTTTGGGACAGGAATTGACAATTCCCGAAAACTGCCGTAAACTGTGATGGTATCATCAAAAATGGTATCATCAAAATGGGACGGAATGCGGAAAGGAGGATGCGGATGCTCAGAAACAAAAAGCGCTGGGCGCTTGTGGTGATGGCGCTGCTTGTGCTGGGTCTTGCGGCCTGCGCGGGACTTACGTTTGCCGTGGATCCATTTGAACAGTATCGCGAATCCGCCATCCTGCCGCTTTACGATCAGGAGAGCTACAACAATCCCGGCATCGCGAAGAATTACGATTACGACGCGGTGATCCTGGGCACATCCATGGTGGAGATGAGCAATCCGTCGGTGATCGACGAATGCTTTTCCGTCAGCTCGGTGAAGCTGCCTATGCGCGGCTCGCATGTGGCGCAGATGGGCTGGCAGCTCGATCACATCTTCCATTACAAGCAGCAGCGCGGCGAGACGCTGAGGCTCGCGATCCTCGGCGTGGACGCTTATTCCATGATGGGTCCGGTGGACGACATGGAGGAAATCTATGACTATCTGTGGAACGACAATCCGCTGGACGATGTGAGCTACTTGCTCAACCGCGACGTGCTGCTGGTGCGCATCCCGCGCATCCTGAGGAACATTGGCAAGGATACCGCGACCAAGCGTGACGACATGTACAAGTGGACGGACGTAGTCTTTGCGGCCAAGAGCGTATACGATACCACGCCGGTGTCGCAGCAGATGGAGATGACTGATCCGGAATATCGCATCGAGCGCTCCACAGCCAACATCGAAAACCACATCGAGAAATACGTGGCCGCACATCCGGAAACGAAGTTCCTGATCTACATGCCGCCGTATTCCGTGGGTTATTGGTATCTGATGACGCGCGGCGGCCTTTCCGAGCAGCAGTTCCGCTCCCGCGCGCGGGTGTGCGAGCTTCTGCTGGAATATGAGAATGTGGAAATCTATGATTTCTCCTCGCGCATCGAGTGGATCACGGATCTGGACGAGTATTTTGACTACTCGCACCATTCCAGCCGCGTGAGCGACAACGTCATGCGCGCCATGGCTGCGGGCGAAAACCGTGTGCTCTCCGTCGGGGATATGGCCGAGGGCAGTGAGCGGATTCGTCAGGCTGTGATTGAATTTGCTGCGGACTATGAACATTGAGGAGACGCGAATGAGAATTGCCGTATTGGACGGACAGGGCGGCGGCATCGGCAAGGCGCTGATCGCGGCGATTGTGCCGATTCTGCCCGAGGGCGCGGAGCTTGTGTGCGTGGGCACGAACGCCATGGCGACGGCAGCGATGCTCAAGGCCGGTGCGCAGCGCGGGGCGACGGGCGAAAATTCCGTGCGCTGGGCGGCGGAGCATGCCGACGTGATTGTCGCGCCGATTGCGCTCGTGCTGAAGGACGCCATGATGGGCGAAGTGACGGGTGAGATGGCCGCATGCGTGGGTGCGAGCCGGGCGAAAAAGATATTCGTGCCGACGCAGCGCTGCAATGCCTATGTCGCGGGCGTCAGCGATGCGCCCATGCAGGCGCTGATTGCCGACGCGGCGAGGCTGGCCGTAAAAACGGCGGCAGGTCAGGCATAAGTGTGCTTGACGCGCAGGATTTCTTGCATTATAATGGTGCTTGATTTTATAAGGAGGCTGATCCATTTGATCATCGATCGTATCGAAGAACAGGAGCGCTACTACGCGCTGCATAAGGATATGGAACTGGCTTTTGCTTTTCTGGCGGAGGCGCCGGATCTGGAGTCTGGCCGCTATGAGCTGGAGAATGGCCTGTTTGCCACGGTTTCCGAGGGCGATACCCGTCAGATCGACGGCATCGATCTGGAGGCGCATAAGGAGTATCTGGATCTGCAGTACTGCATTTCCGGCGGCGAGCGCATGGCATGGGCGCATATTCAGGAGCTGAATAAGACAACCGAAGAGCCGGAGCGCGACTGCTATTTCTACAATGGCAAGTCCACCGCGATGTCCATTCGTCCGGGTATGTTCTACATCATGTTCCCCAGCGATGGTCATAAGGCCGGCTGCCATCAGGTATATCCCAAGCATTACCGCAAGGTCGTCGTGAAGATCCCCGTCGAAAAGTAACATTACAAAAGCCGCATGTTTCTTGCGGCTTTTTCTTATCCGACTTTCCGATAAACAGATTTAAACAGCGCGAAGCGCCAGCGTTCCGCTGGACCGTCATCCGACGCAGCCATAAATCTTATGCTGCTTTTATAAACGAGCAAGATACTTATATTCATCGCGAAGCGAAGAAGGGAGTCCGAGGGAGATATCCCTCGGGCGGGTTTTAGGGCGGCAGCCCTAACGTATTCCCAATGTAAGGAGGAATATCCATTGTACGATATCGCCGTCATCGGTGCGGGCCCTGCGGGCTACAGCGCCGCCATCAATGCAAGAAAGCGCGAAAAATCTGTCATCGTCATCGGCCAGAATACGGGCTGGCTTTCCCGCGCGGAATCGATTGAAAATTATCCCGGTATGCCGGGCGTATCCGGGCAGCAGATGCTTTCCGTGATGGCCGGGCAGGCAAAAAATATGGGCGCTGAGCTGCGCGGCGGTGTGGTGCATCAGGTGATCGCCATGGGCGACAGCTTTGCTTTGTCGCTGGGCGCGGATTTTGTGGAGGCGAGGAAGGTGATCCTCGCCGCCGGCGCCAAACAGCCGAAGCTCCTGCCCGGCGAGGAAAGGCTCCTTGGCCGCGGCGTGAGCTATTGCGGCACGTGCGACGGCATGCTCTATCGCGGAAAGCACGTCGCCGTTATCGGCGTGGGCGCGGAGGCCGTGCCAGAGGCGAATTTCCTGATGGGCCTGTGCCAGAGCGTTACTTTCTTTGGCAAGATGGACGATGCGCTGGACAGCCGCATTCAGGTGCGCGGGGAAACCGTGACCGAAATCACAGGCGGCATGCGCGCAAGCGGCCTTATCGCGGGCGGAGAAGAAATGCCCTTTGACGGCGTGTTCATATTCCGCGAGGCGATGGCGCTCTCTTCCCTTATGCCGGGGCTTGAGATGGACGGCGCGTTCATCAAGGTGGACCGGCAGATGCGCACCAGCCTTGACGGCGTATATGCCGCGGGCGACTGCACGGGTCTGCCGCTGCAGGTGGCCAAGGCTGTGGGCGAAGGGTGTATTGCGGCGCTTTGCGCCTGTCAGGAACTGAAATGATGCCTCAAACCGATGCCTCAAAAATTGCGGTAATAAAACAATTTCTGTTGCCGCGCAGTTAGGCATTATGTTATAATCAATATACAAGCGAAGTATCCAGTTGAAACAGAAGTTCTTTCCTGCATTGTGTCGGCCTTGATGGAGAAGATGGCAGGTTCTGCGTCGCTTCATCGGTCAATGCCGGCATTTTGCCGGTTTGCGAGAGGAGGGAGAGCAGTTGCGCACTATCGAAGAAGGCCGCGCCGTGGTGGAGATCATCGCGTGGCCGGAGGACAGACCCTGGATCGGACGCTATCAGACGTCCAGCCAGATTGAAGGGAACCTTTGCACGCTCACGCTTTCGCCGGATGTCTTCCATAATGCGGCCAAGGCCAATACGGCCTATCGCCGCTTCGCCCAGAAGATCCGGCACGAGGGCATGGAACCGCCGAATGTGGTATTCCGCAACATGCTTTCCCGCGCGTCCAGGAATATTTTCTGTATTCTCACGACGACGGAATCCGTCTTCAATTCGGCCTGCTCCATCGGGCGGATATATGTTGTGGAATCCGGCGTCGACGACCGCAGAAGGCTGTGCGCCGTGCGGGTATTTGACAATTCCTTCGAAGAAAAAGAGGCTCTATGAATAAGCTGCCTGAGGCATATATTGATCAAATGAAACGCCTGCTCGGTGAAGCAGGCTTTTTTGCGTACGAAAAATCCCTGTTGGAGCCCGTAACGCGCGCGCTGCGGGTCAATCTGCTCCTGAGTCCCGATGGCACGCTGCCCTGCAAGATTGAGGGCGTGGGTGAAGCCGTGCCGTGGGCGAAGGGCTGCTATTTCGTGGAAGGGGACGCGCGTCCCGGATTGTCGCCGCTGCATGAGGGCGGGCTTTTCTATCTGCAGGAGCCCAGCGCCCTTTCCGCCGTCAGCGTTTTAAATCCGCAGCCCGGCGAGCGCGTGCTCGATCTGTGCGCCGCGCCCGGCGGCAAGAGCACGCAGATCGCAGGCCTGATGCAGGGCAAAGGATTGCTTGTTTGCAATGAGCCGGTTGCCTCTCGCGCGCAGATCCTTTCGCGCAATGTAGAGCGCATGGGCGTGAGAAACGCGATCGTCACCAGCGCGATGCCCGATCAGCTTGCGCCGCATTTTATTTCGTTTTTTGATCGCATTCTCGTCGATGCGCCCTGCTCCGGCGAAGGCATGTTCCGCCGCCAGCCGGAAGCGCGCGATGAATGGAGCGAGAACAGCCCGCGCGGCTGCGCCGACCGCCAGATGGAGATTCTTGCCGAGGCGGCGAAGATGCTCGCTCCCGGCGGCGTGATGGTCTATTCCACCTGCACATTCAACGACACGGAGAACGAGGGCGTGCTTGCGCGCTTCACGCAGGCGCATCCGGAATTTTCGCTGGAGGCGTTTGATCTTCCGGGTCTTCCCTCGGGCGAGCGCGGCTATGCGCACCTGTATCCGCATGAGATTTGCGGCGAGGGGCATTTCGTCTCCCTGCTGCGCAAGCGCCCCGATGCGTCCGGCATGCCGCAGGCGGTCGGGGAAAAGCCGCAGCGCGCAAAGAAGAGCGCGCGCGGCAAGGACTTACCGAAGAAGAAGGCCGAGCCTGTGATCGCCATGCCGGATGTGCTGGCAAATGGCGTTTCCCCTGGAAAGCTGCATATGGCGGGAGACAGCCTTTGGGCGCTGCCTGAAGGGCTGGACGACATCGGCCGCCTGGATGGATTGCGCGTGCTGCGTACGGGTCTGTTGCTTTGCCGCGCCGAGGGCAGGCGCGCCGAGCCGGATCACGCGCTGGCGATGGCGCTGCGCCCCGAGGAGGCTGCGCGCACGGCAGAGCTGACTGAGGGACAGGCGCTGCTCTATCAGGCGGGCGAGGCGCTGGATCTGGGCGATCTTGAGCCGGGATACACGCTGCTCACGCTCCATGGCGTCTCGCTCGGCTTTGGCAAGCAGGCCGGCGGCGTCATGAAGAATCACTATCCCAAGGGACTTCGGAGAAGATGAATATAAGCGGGCGGCTGATAGCCGCCCCTACACATTGCAGATAAGCTTTGAATCTGCAAAGGGTAGGGGCGCATATCATGCGCCCGCTGGCTTTTAAGGGGTTTCGTTTTGGTGATCCGTCGTGTATAATGATCATGGGAGGGAGTGTGCAAATGTTCACGCCAAACGCCTGGGGCATGTTTTCCATGCCCACGCTTGAAACGAAGCGCCTCATCCTTCGCCGGATCACCATGCGTGACGCGAAGGATATTTTTGCGTACAGCAAGGACGCCGAGGTTGCGCGCCATGTGCTCTGGAGCGCGCAGAAGGATGAATCTGAGGCGAAGGATTATTGCCGCTTCATGATGAAGCGCTATCGCTGCGACCAGCCGTCTTCCTGGGGCATCATCGAAAAGGCGACGGGGAAGCTGGTGGGTACCATCGGCTATATGGATCACAATGAGGACAACGCGACGGTGGAGGTCGGCTATTCGCTGGCCCGCTGGCTCTGGAACAGCGGCTACATGACCGAAGCGCTTTCCCGCGTGATTGCCTATACATTCGACGCCATGGACATCAACCGCATCGAGGCACAGCATGAGCTTGAGAATCCTTCCTCGGGCCGCGTGATGGAAAAATGCGGCATGAAAAAAGAGGGTGAGCTGCGCCAGCGGCTTTACAACAAGGGCCGCTACGTCGATGTGGCGCTCTATGCGATATTAAAAGAAGACTACGACAAAATCAAAGGAAGCAAAGCATGATCAGACTTATTGCCAGCGACATGGACGGCACGCTGCTCACCGGCGACAAGCGCCTGCCCGAAGATTTTGCGCAGGTCGTGCGCGCGCTCTGCAAAAGGGGCGTCTCCTTCTGCATCGCCAGCGGCAGGCAGTATGCCTCCCTGCGCCGGGATCTGGAGGCGCTCGTGCCCGAGCTGATCTTTATCGCCGAAAACGGCGCGCTGATCATGGAAAATGACGAGCAGCTGTTCATTGATCCGCTGAGCAGCTGTGATCTGCCGGATATCGTGCGCGGCGCGGATGGGCTCGAAAGGGTATTTCCCGTCGTCTGCCGCATGAATGCGGCGCTGGTGGACGCCCGCGCGGATGAATCCTTTGTCAATGAGCTTCGCATGTATTACGAGCAGACGCTTGTCGTGGATGATCTGGCCGGCGCATGCGGCGATTTTCACGACGTCTGCAAGGTTGCGTTTTATGACGCGGGCGACGCGAAGACGCATCTTCTGCCTGTTCTGCAGCGGCGCCTCGGCGGCCGCCATGCGGTCATTCTCTCCGGCGCGAACTGGGTGGATGTGATGAAGCCCGGTGTGAATAAGGGCCGCGCGATGCGCATGCTGCAAACGCTCAAGGGCCTCACGCCCGATGAGTGCATGGCCTTCGGCGATTATCTCAACGATCTGGAACTGCTTGAGAGCGTCACCGAGAGCTACGCGATGGAAAATGCGCTTCCGGAACTAAAGCGCATCGCCGCGCATATCGCTCCGACCAACGATGAAAACGGCGTGAT
>CAZACE010000055.1:0-7811 GCA_964483255.1 uncultured Oscillospiraceae bacterium | reverse complement strand
TGGCAATGCCGTCGGGGAGATGGCTGCGCGTCAGGCGGATGTCGCGCGCCTTGGTGAGATGAAAGCGCGTCTGCTTGAGCTGATGGAAAAGGATATTCCGGGTCTGCGCGTTAACGGCCCGCGCCCGGGAGAGAAGGACAGCGCGCCGCATATTCTGAGCGTGTCGTTTGATGGCGTTCGCGGCGAGGTGATGCGCAATGCGCTGGAGGGCGCAGATGTGCTCGTTTCGACGGGCTCTGCCTGCGCCTCGCATAAGCAGAAAGTGAGCCAGACGCTTCGCGCCATGGGTCTTTCCGGTGAAATGGCCGACGGCACAATCCGCGTGAGTCTGGGGCTTGATAATACCATGGAAGAGATGGCTATGACCGCGGCGCACATGGCGAAGATGGCTGCGCTGCTTGCCAAATACAGGAGGAGATAATCTATGCGTGAAATTTTGCTGGTTCGCTACGGCGAAGTGTTCCTCAAGGGACAGAACCGCCCGTTTTTTCTCAGAAAGCTGGTCGATCATGTAAAGCTTGCCGTGCAGAATGTGCATGGCCATGTCTGGCTGAGTGACGGCCGCATCTATGTGTCCGATTATACCGATCAGGATGAGGCGATCCGCCGCGTTTCACGCGTGTTCGGCGTGCATTCCGTCAGCCCGGCGGTGGAGATGGAGAAGGGCGATTTCGAGGCTGTCTGTGCCCAGGCGGCAAAGATGATGGAGAATCGCACGGGCACATTCAAGGTGCTCGCCAAGCGCTCCGATAAGCGCTATCCGCTGGATTCTCCGGCGATCATGCGCGAGGCCGGCGGCTATATTCTGGAACATGTGCCGCATCTGAGCGTCGACGTGAACAATCCCGATCATGTGATCACCATCGAGATCCGCGGTATGGCGTATCTCTCTGTGGATCGCACCATGGCCGTCAGCGGCATGCCGATGGGCACCAACGGCAAGGCCTGCCTTCTTCTTTCCGGCGGCATCGACAGCCCGGTGGCAGGTTTTATGATCGCCAAGCGCGGCGTGGAGCTTTGCTGCGTGCATTATCATTCCTTCCCGTATACCAGCGAGCGCGCGAAAGAAAAGGTGCTCGAGCTGGCCAGGATTCTCAGCGAGTACTGCGGAAAAATGCGCGTGTATGTCGTGCCGTTTACCGAGATCCAAATGGAGATTCACGAGAAGTGCCCGGAGAATTTTACCACGCTGATCATGCGCCGCTATATGATGCGCATCGCCGAGATCCTTGCCCGCAAGGATGGCGCGCAGGCGCTGATCACCGGTGAATCCATCGGTCAGGTTGCCAGCCAGACCATGGAGGCGCTCGGCTGTACGGATGAAGTGGTGAATATGCCGGTCTTCCGTCCTTGCGTGGGCATGGATAAGAGCGAGATCATCGAGCGTGCCGAGAAGATCGGCACGATGGAAACCTCCGCGCTGCCGTATGAGGATTGCTGCACGGTCTTCACGCCCAAGCATCCGGCCACCCATCCGCGCAAGGAGCTTGTGCGCCGTGCGGAGGAGAAGCTCGACAGCGAGGCGCTTATCGCCGCTGCCGTCGAGGGCACGGAGATTGTCGAGATTGGCTGATCCGTTTCCTGGAAATAAAATACACATCCCGATCATATGATGAACGCAGAGCGGTAAAGCTCTGCGTTTTTTCTGCTTGCTGGAATTGAGGATGGATATGGATGCATGGAAGCTGCTTCTTGCCCGGCTGCCGAAGGCGCTGGGCGCAGCCGTGGACGCGCTGAATTATGCACAGAGGATGAATCTGGAGGAAATCCGGGTTTATCGCGATGCCAATCCGGAGTTCGTCATCGCGGGTGAGAATCGTGAGATCCCTGCGCAAGTGGACATGCGGGAGCTGCTCGCCTGTCTGAGCGCACAGGCGCTTTACAGCTGCGAGCGTCAGATGGCCGAAGGCTATATTCCGCTTGCGGGCGGGCATCGCGCGGGCGTCTGCGGCCAAATGACCCGCGATTCGGACGGTACATGGCGCATGGCGGATGTGTATGCCGTATGCATCCGCATTGGAAGGCTGGTGCGGGATGCAAGCCTGCCGCTGCGGCCGTTTTTGCTGGATCGATCGGGCCGCGTGCGGCGCGTGCTGATTCTGGGCGCGCCGGGAAGCGGCAAGACGACAATCCTGCGCGATGCGGCGCTCTGGCTGTCTGAGAAAGGTTTGCATGTCGCCGTTGCAGATGAGCGCGGGGAGCTCTTTGCTGGTTCGCATGGGAGATTGAATGTGCTTTCCGGCATGGACAAGGCAGGTGCATTTTCCATGTTGCTTCGCTCGATGGCGCCGCAGGTGATCGTCAGCGACGAGATCGGAAGCAGCACAGATACGCAGGCCGTGCTTGATTGCGTACGCTGCGGTGTGGGGCTGCTCGTCTCTGCGCATGCCGCTAGTATGGAGGAAGCCGCGTGCCGTCCGGCAATCCGGCAGATGCTTGAGCAGAAAACGTTTGATTGGTATGTCCTGCTGGGGTGCCGCGCAGGCGTGATGGCCATATACGATCGTAATGGGAAGAGATGGGAGGAAAAGGAGCTTGGTCAGCTGGGATGTGGCCGTGATGGCGATGATCGCTGTCAGCGCGGCGGGCTTTCTGCTTTCGGATGCTGAAAAACGGCGGGTATACTGGGTGCGCGCCATGCGGCGCTGTCTGCTGCGCATGAGCAGCGTGATTCGCTATGAGCAGCCGGGTTTGCCGGATCTGCTTGCGCGGATGGATTTGCGAGCGACACAGCAGGAACGGGCGCTCACACAGCTTCTGCAAAGCTGTGCAAAGCGCATGTATGCCAGTGCAAATCCTCAGATGCTGATTCTCTTTTCTTCGGAAAGCGCGCGCATGCCGGGCTATGGCGTGCTTAGCTATGAGGATCGCGCGCCGTTTGAGGAGGTGCTTGCCGAACTGGGCAGGATGCGTCTGTCGGAGCAGCTTGCCCTGATCGACCGCGCAGACGAACGGCTGCGTGAGCGGGAGGAGATTCTTGCCAGAGAAAGCAGCATGCGCACACGACTGATCCGCACGCTGGGCGTATGCGGCGGCGCAGCGGTATTCCTGATTCTGATTTAGCGGAGGGATTTTTTGTGAACATTGATCTGCTGTTTCAGATTGCCGGCGTCGGCATTCTGATCTTCGCCGTCAGCCAGGTGCTCCAAAAGGCGGGCAGGGAAGACATTGCTGTTCTTGCTTCCGTGGCAGGGCTTGTCGTGGTGATGTTCATGGTGGTCGATCTTATCGCGCAGCTGCTCAATAACGTGAAAAGCATATTCGGCCTGTATTGACTTTTGTGTATAGAAAGCGGGGAATCCGGATGGAGTGGCTGCGGCTGATCGGCTTTTGCCTGCTTGCAGGCGCGATGGTGATGCTCCTTGGTCAGATGCAGCCGCAGACAGCTGCGCTTTTGTCGGTTGCCTTTGGCGTGCTGGTGGTGAGCGTGCTGCTTGGACAGATTGCGGGCTTTATCGAAACTGTCTGCTCTTTTCTCGCAGCGCTTGATCTGGATGAGCGGTATTTTTCCATCATGGTCAAGTCGATGGGCATCGTGCTGGTGACGCAGCTGGCCGTGCAGGCGTGCGAGGATATGGGCGCGTCGTCGATTGCAAATCGGACGGAGTTTGTGGGTCGGCTTGCGCTGCTCAGCGTGGCTGTGCCGGTGTTTATGGAGCTGACGCAGATGGCGGTGGATGTGCTGAAATGAGGATACTGGCGGTTTTGCTGCTTTTATCGCTGCTGCCGTGCTGCGCATATGCGGAACAGGGAATCGAGGGTTTGCAGCCGCAGATCAGCGAGGTGATGGATGATCTGGACTTTTCCGGCCTGGAATCATTAGAAGTTCCCGGATTTGGTAAAAGCATCAGCATTGAGGAGCTTGTTCGCGCGCTGGCCATGGGTGAGACCATTTCAGCGGAGGAATGCGTCGCGTGGGTGATGGGGCAGTTTTTTGAAGCGCTTACAGGGCTTGGCCGGATGATGCTTGCTATCATGCTGCCGGTGCTGCTTGCCAGTCTGCTCCTGCATATGATTTCACCTGGAAAGGGATCGCTTTTTTCGCTCTCTCGCAGCGTATGCTTTGTGCTGATCCTGATTCCTGTGCTGCTGCTCGTCTTTTCGGAGCTGGAGCACGCGCGGGAAACGATTACAGAGATGACCCAGCGCATGGACAAGCTTCTGCCGATGCTGCTGACCCTGCTCACCGCGCTGGGCGGAAGTGCGTCGTCCGCTTTTTTGCATCCGATGGTCGTTGCTGCATCGGGCTCGATGGTGTTTCTGGCGAGGGAGGTAACGCTGCGGCTGGTGATGTGCACCTGCGCGGTTACGGCGGTCAATCATCTATCGGACAGGGCGCATTTGTCGCGCATGGCGCAGCTGCTGCGCTCGAGCGTATGCTGGCTGCTGGGCGTGAGCTTCACGGTGTTTCTGGGGGCGATGTCCCTGCAAGGGGTATGCAGCGCGTCCATCGACGGCGTGGTGCTGCGTGCGGCGAAGTATGCTGTGGACAACTTTGTGCCCGTTGTCGGCGGTATGTTTTCCGATACGATGGATACGCTCATCGGATGCACGCTGATCGTCAAAAATGCGCTGGGCGTGACGGCGGTTGTGGTGCTTCTGGGCGCGATCCTTGCGCCGCTGATGCGTACGCTCGCCGTCGTGCTGGTGATGAAGCTCAGCGCTGCGCTGCTGGAGCCTGTGGCCGATGGCGACATTGTCCGCGCGATCGGCGATTTTTCCCGCACGATCGTGCTTTTCCTGATCACCATGCTCTGCGTGGGTACGATGTATTTTCTGCTGATCGTACAAATGCTGCTTGTGGGCAATCTCACGGTGATGATGCGCTAGGCAAGGGGGTGATTGCGTGATGACGCTCGTCGGGCGCCTTTGCGCGCTGTGCGCCGTTTGTGCGCTGATGCAGCTGGCGCTTGGGGATACGCGCATGTCAGATAGCCTTCGCCTCATCGGCGGCCTGCTCATGCTGCATCTGGTGATCCGCGGCGGATACGATCTTTCCGTACAGCTTGCTTCGCAGCGTGATCTTGGGCGAATATTCGAACTGCTGATGCAATAAAGGAAGAGGGTGAGTGTTTGCGGGCGTTTATTTCCAGGCTGCGCGCGGCGCTGACCCCGCAGGCCCTTGTGATCATTGCTGCAATGGCACTGATGCTCCTGCTTGCATCGCAAAACGACAGTGCACAGTCCCTTGAAAGCCGGATTGGCCGGACGCTTTCCATGGTGGATGGCGCCGGCCGGGTGGAGGTGACCATCCGAGTGCAGGAGATACAGTCTTCAGGTGGGATGCTGGGTACGCGGCAAATGGAAAAAATGCCCATAGGCGCCGTGGCTGTGGCGCAGGGGGCGGACGATCCGCTTGTGGTCATGCAGCTGCAGGAGGCGCTTTGCGCGCTGCTGGGCCTGCCTGCGGCTTCGGTGAGCGTGATAACGGGAGGGAAATGACGATGTATCAAAAAAAGGCTGCACGTGCGCTGCGCTTTGCCGTCTGCGCAGGCTTGCTTGTCCTGCTTGCCGTGAGCAGCTATGCTGGAGGCTTGCGGGTCGAGGCGCCTGCCGTTCCTGTGCTGATTGAAACCGTATCCGGCGAAATGGCTGCATCCATGACGATGGCGCAGACGAGCGAGCGCCTTGAAAGGCAGAGAGAAGAAGCGCTTTTGCTCCTTGAAAGCATTCTGAATGATCCTTCCTGCGACGAGGCCTCGCGAAGGCAGGCGCTGCAGGAAAAGACAAAGATCGCTTCGCGCATGGAAACGGAAGCTTCACTTGAAGCGCTGCTTGCACATATGGGCTTTGAGCAGACGGCTGTCGTCATGGGCGAGGGAACGCTTCATATCATTGCGCCGTGGCAGGTGGCCGAAAACGAGCATAACCGTGTGCAGATGATCGATGCTGCGCTCAGCCAGAGCGCCCTTTCGCCGGATGCCGTAAAAATCATTCTTGCAAAAAAATGAGCGAGAAGATTGTGCAGTGGAAGAAAATCTGCTATACTAATGAATAACCATAGGGAGGTGCTTTTATATGAGCGAAAACATGACCATTGATATGGAAAAGGATCAGGACAAGGGTCAGATCACATACGCCAACGAAGTTATTTCGACCATCGTGAGCGTCGCTACGACCGAGGTCGAGGGCATTTCCGGCATTGTCGGCGCGACGTCGATGTCTGGCATTATTGGCAAGGGCAGAACACCCCGCGGCGTGCGCGTGGACATGGACGGCGAGGATGTCAATGTCGATGTCAGCGTGACCGTCGATTATGGCATGCCGATCCAGAAGGTTGGCCGCAATGCGCAGGAGAATGTGCGCAAGTCCATCGAATCCATGACCGGTCTGCATGTGGAGAAGGTTGATCTGCATGTGGTCGGCGTGAGCTTCGAGAAAGAGAATCAGGAGATGCAGCTCAGCCAGACGACTGTGCTCACCCCGGATGACGAGGACGAGGAGCATGTGACTGAGACTGTGCCGGTGGAGCTTGTTGAAACCGAGCCGGAAGAGCGTGAAGAAGTTGAGGAGTAAGGCGCTGCCTGCTGTTTATCGGAAGATGCAAGGAGGAAATACGCAATGAAGCATCCTGTTAGAGACCGTTTCTGGATTCTGTTCTGTTCTCTGTGCGCGCTTTGTGTCGCTGTTGCTGCCGTGGCTTTGCTGCTGGGCAAGATCACTGTGGATCCTGCTGTCGTGCTGTTGGGCCGCATTTCCAATATGACCATCAAGGTCAAGGGTGCGTTGATTGCGGTTGCGGTCGTGATGGTGCTCTTTGCTCTGCGCCTGTTCAGCATGATTCTGCCCAAGAAGAAGAAGCACTCCAGCAGCTTTGCGATCCAGCATAACGAGAACGGCATGGTCCGCATTTCCGTGAAGGCCCTGGAGGCGCTTGTGCAGCGCTGTCTGAGCCAGCATGCGGAAATCAAGGTTGTTTCCTCCTCGCTGTTCAGCGATGAGGAGACTGTGCGTGTGGATGTGCACATTGCCCTGCAGTCCGATATCAGCATGCCGCTGGCGATCTCTTCCCTGCAGAAGCAGATCAAGCGCTATCTGGAAGCCTGCTCCGGCGTGAAGGTCAAGGAAGTGCGCGTGTTTGTTGACGGCGCGATCCCGGCCAACGCCAAAACCGCGGAATCCCCGTTTGCCATCCCGGCATCCATGCTCGGTCAGGAGCCCCTCTCTGAGCTCAAGGATGAAGAGCCGGTTCTGGTTGTCGAGGAAGCGGCGGCTGAGAATGAGCCTGTGAAGGAAGAAGAAGCGCCTGCTCAGGAGTCGGCTGCCGAAGAAACCGAGGCTGCGGCTGAAGAGGCAGCTGCCGAGGAAGCGCAGGAAGAATCCGCTCAGGAGTGATGAAGTGATGGATAAGAGAAACTTCTTTGCCCAGATGCTCACGCCCGGCACCGTGCCTTGCGCGCTCTTTGGCATGGCGGTTGGCCTGCTCTTTGCTGTGCTCTGCCTGACCATCGGCGTGGGCAAGACGCTGCTCATCGGCCTTTTCTGTCTGGTGGGTGCGTTTGTTGGCGGTGTGAAGGATAAGCAGGGCTTTATCCGCAGGGTGATTCTGTTTTTTCATCGCGAGAATAACTGATTTTTGACAAAAGAGATATCCAATAAATTCGGATCGGAGCAAAAGTAACATGGCACGTCTGATTGCACGTGAAGCTGCGATGCAGCTTGTCTTTGAACAACTCTTTGGCGGCGAGGGCGAAACCGAGGCCCTTGTCGATCTTATCGACTACACCCCCGCTGAGAAAGAACGCGACTATATCAACATGGTGGTTTCCGGCGTGAAGGAGCATGCTGCGGATCTGGATGCGGAGATTTCC
>CAZACE010000054.1:3319-7906 GCA_964483255.1 uncultured Oscillospiraceae bacterium | reverse complement strand
CGCGATACGGTGTCCCTTGATGATGCGGCCCCACAGTCTGTTTTTGTCCATGTTTGTCTCCTTTACGCGGCGGAAAAAATACGCTATAATTGTTGTATATGTCAAGCAGACACTGCCGATAGGCACTGCCTGCATTTTATATGATCGAAGGGGATTTGTAAAGCCATGCGGCTCACACTTTGTCCGCTGTTTTCCGGTTCCTCCGGCAACAGCATCTATATTGCCTGCGGACGCACGCGCGTGCTTGTGGACGCAGGCATGAGCGCGGCGCGCATCGAGGCGCATCTGCGCGAAATCGGCGTGGATATCCACGACATCGACGCGATCCTGGTGACGCATGAACATGTGGATCACGTGCGCGGTCTGGGCGTGCTCTCGCGCAAGTATGGTCTGCCGATCTATGCCAATGAGGGCACATGGGACGGTATTCTGCTTCGCGAATCGGGCATACCGCTCAGGTGTGTGCGCACATTCTATACGGGCGAGGATTTTTACATCGGCGATCTGAACGTGCATCCCTTCCCGATTCCCCACGACGCCAATGAGCCCGTCGGCTACAGCTTTTCCTGCCAGGGACTGCGCTGCGCGGTGGCGACGGACCTGGGGCATATCTGCGACAGCTGGATGGAGGCGATCACGGGCTGCCAGGCGCTGGTGCTGGAGGCCAATCACGATGTGGAGATGGTCAACAGAGGGCCGTATCCCTCTCATCTCAAGCGCCGGATTCTTGGCAGGAAGGGGCATCTCAATAACGAGGACTGTGCCAAAGCGCTTTTGCATCTGGTGAAGGCGGGCACGCAGGCTGTCTTTCTTTCGCATCTTTCTCAGGACAATAATTTGCCGGAATTGGCATATAATACCGTATGCGGGGCGCTGTATGAGGCGGGATACGATGTGGGCACGGATGTGCGCGTGAGCGTATCGCGCCGGGACAAGGTATCGGATATGCTGGTACTGGAGGGCGGCGCCTGATGCGGCGGAAGGAGCCTGAAAAAATCATGGGACGAAAAGTCACGCTGAATCTGGATGCGGACACGGAAAAGAAGCTTGCGCAGCTGGCCGATGCGCTGGGCTATTCGCAGGAGATGGCGGCGATTTATGCCGTGCGCCTGATTCATGCCTGCATGCGCGAGGGGCTGATTGACCATACGAGCGCACGCGCATGGCCTGAGGAGGCGCAGCCGCTTGTGGGCGGCGAGGCGCGCGTGCTGGAAATGAAACGCAGAGAGATTAAGTAAGGCGAATAATGGGCGATCAATCTGCGCAGACTGTCTCCTGAAGAAAGGAGTGGACTGCATGGATCGACTGTCGCTACTGCTTGTGATCATCGGCGCGATCAACTGGGGCCTTATCGGGCTGTTCCAGTTTGATCTGGTGGCGTTCCTCTTCGGCGGCCAGGCCGCGCTGATCTCCCGCGTGCTCTATACGATCATCGGCGCTGCGGGCGTGTGGAGCATTTCGATGCTCTTCACCAGCCGCGAGGCGCGAAACGCCAAGGATACCATGATGCATACGGACGGCGCAAACGCCTGAAAAATGTGAATATCCGCCCCTTTCCGACCGGCTTGCGCCGGATGCGGGAAGGGGCAAAAAAATCCCCGGATTGTTCATAATTCCCCCTGTCATATCCCATTTGCATGGTGTATAATAGAATCATGCGAAGCGATGGATGGGAGGATGCACTGTGAACGCGATTGTCGAACAATTCTCTGCGGTTCTGTGGAACGTGATCAACAGGCCCAGTATTGTCGATCTGATTGATATCCTCCTTTTGACCGTCATTATCTACGAAATGCTCGTGCATATGCGTCATACGCGCATTTCCCAGACGATCAAGGGCATTGTCATCCTGCTGCTGGCCACCTGGGCAAGCGATATGATCGGCATGCGCACGATCCATGCGCTGCTTTCCTGGGTCATCAATGCGGGCCCTGTGCTGCTCATCGTTCTGTTCCAGCCGGAGATCCGCCGCATTCTGGAAGAACTGGGCACCAATGCGATTCTTGAGGGCGGCGTGCGCATGCAGCCCATCAGCAATACCGATCTGATGATCGACGAGATGGTGCTCGCACTTAGCAATATGTCCCGCCGCCGCGTGGGCGCGCTGATCGTCATTGAAAACAAGACGAGGCTGACGGACGTCATCGCAACCGGCACCAAGGTGGACGGCATGGTCTCCCAGCCGCTGATTGAGAATATCTTCGAGCCGAATACCCCGCTGCATGACGGCGCTGTCGTTGTGCGCGGCGAGCGCATCATGTCCGCCGCCTGCCTTCTGCATCTGTCCGATACCACCGGCGTTGGCCGCGATCTGGGCACGCGCCATCGCGCAGGCCTGGGCATGAGCGAGGTGTCCGATGCGACGGTATTCATCGTCTCCGAGGAGACGGGCATCATCTCCATGGCGCGCGGCGGCCAGCTGACGCGCCATCTGGACGAGGAGTCCCTGCGCAGGATTCTCCATGAGCTCTATGACAGGACGGAGAAAGAATCCGGTCGTCTGCAGCTGAATGTGTCCAGGCTCCAGCTGCCCAATCTCAGGCAAAGGAGGAAAGACGCGCATGATGAACCGCAGACCGACAAAGAAGACTGACGCGTCCCGCGGGCCGTTTAAGGGGCTGCGCGCATGGGTGGTGCGCATCATTGCCAGCAAGCGGTTTCTGCTGTTCGTCTCTCTGATGATCGCCTTGCTCTCCTGGAGCGCGCTGGTTGCCTCCGATATGACGCTCACCAGACCCAAATTCTTCACCACCTCAGTAAATGTCACCAACGAATCCACGCTCAAGAGCCGCGGCTATATCGTCATGGACGACATCAAGGAGATTGTGCCGAGCGTGCGCATGACGGTTGAGGTCACCCAGCAGAACTACAGCAGGGCGACCAGCGCATCGTATAACCCGCATTTCGATCTTTCCAAGGTTGAGGGCGAGGGCGAAAATACGATTCCGGTCAGCTTCTCCTCCCAGCTCTATGGTCCGGTTATCGACTGCGTGCCGGACAGCATAACGGTGAACGTTGAGCGCTATATGACAAGGCGTGTGCCTGTCGTGCTGGAGCTTGTGGGCTATGTGCAGGACGACGTTTATCTGGATAACTATCGCACCGACCCGAACATGCTCTCCGTCTCCGGCCCCAAATCGCTGGTGACCAGCGTGGCGCGCGCCGTGGCGAAGCTGGACGTCTCCACCCTCACGCTGGATCGCATGAGCGACCGCACGGCGCTGGACGTCGAATTGCAGGACGCTTCGGGCAATGTGATCGTCTCGGATAAGCTGGAAATCACCAACCAGACGGTTATCACCGATTCCGTCATCGTCGATACGGAGGTTATTCCTGCGGCGATGGTGCCTCTTGCCGTGGAAAGCATGGTCATCGGCGAACCGGCCGAGGGCTATGAGCTGGTCAATATCTTCGTCGAGCAGGATGCGCTGCGCGTGGCGGCGAAGGAAGAACTGCTGGGCTCCATCGAGTTCATCACCACAGAAAACCCGCTGGATATCACCGGCGCGACGGGCAACGTGGACGGCTATGTGAAGATCAAGCGCCTGACGGGCATTGAAAATTCGCTGCCTGCCGAGATCGCCGTCACGGCGGAGATCGCTGAAAAGACGATCGAGCGCACGCTGCGCAGTGTGAATGTGGAAATCGATGGCCTTGGCGAAAATCTCGCGGCGAGGCTGAGCGAAAAGAGCAGCACCGTGCAGCTTTCCGGCGGCTATGGCTTCATCGAAGGCCTTGCGCGTGAAGACGTGCGCCTGTTTGTGGATGTGAGCGGACTGGCGGCGGGCAAGCATAGCGTGCCGGTGCAGATCCGGATCGACAATGCGCAGGCATTCACCTGCGCGCTGAGCGCGCCGGAAGTGACCGTGACGATCACAGAAGAATAAAACGCGGGCGACAGCCCTTTTCCGGCCGCGGACAGCGACCGGATTTTTCGCATTGCGGAAGATAAAGCGATTGTTTCCAAGTTATTGACGGGTGGAGGTACTCAATGGGTACATTAGCAGATTCCCTGTTCACGGTGCTGCTCAGCTGGGTTCGTGGTTTTGTGAATGCGCTTTGGGCGCTGTTTACGTCGGATCATACGACCATGCTGGAATTCTTTGGCAAAAACTGGATGATTATTGCGGTGGCGATTGTTTGCGCGGGCCTTGTGATCGACTGGATTATCTGGCTGCTGCGCTGGCAGCCGTATCACCTGTGGGCGCAGCGCGCCAGGCGGCTGCTGCGCATGGAGGAACCGGAGGAAGAGGAAGCGCCGCCGATGAAGGCGCGCGCCGCCATGATGCCCAGGAGAAAGAGCGAGGCGCAGCTCGAGGAGAGCATGGAGATCGAAGCCTTTGAGCCTATGCCTGCCGCGATCGCGCCGCAGGAAGAAGCGGATGTGCTTGAGCGGGCGCAGGCCGCGCCGGATGAATATGCCTATCCGGGTATGCGCTATGACAGCACCGCGCAGCAGGACATGGGCAGCACGCAGCGCTATGGCGCTGTGACGCAGGAGGGTCCGGGCGCGGCGGAGGTGGCAAAGCGCAGGGATGAAATCGAGGCCTGGCAGCTGCAGATGCAGGAAGAGGCGCGCGCAAGGGC
>CAZACE010000054.1:0-3219 GCA_964483255.1 uncultured Oscillospiraceae bacterium | reverse complement strand
GAGCAGGCTCGCCTTGCCAAAGAGGCTTATGAAGCCGAGCAGGCGCGTCTTGCCAAGGAGGCTTACGAGGCCGAGCAGGCCAGGCTTGCGCAGGAGGAATATGAGCGCCAGCTGGCAGAATATGAACGCCAGAAGGCGCAATACGAGCGGGATCTGGCGGAGTATGAGCGCCAGAAGGCGGAATATGAGGCGGCGCTTGAGCGCCAGCAGGCGATGCAGGAGGCTGCGCAGGAGATTGCGCCCGAGCGGACTGCCGAAAACCAGCCAGCGGGAAGGCGCAGGCGCAGCGCGCACAGGAGCTACAGCGATTATGTCGTCGGAGAGCCCGTGGCCGAGCTGCCGGATGCGCCAGAGTGGCCGCAGATGGCGCAGCAGGCGGCGCAAACCGTACACAGCGAAGAGAAGAAATCCCATAAGCTGCTGGACCGCATGGCAAAGATGATCGAGCCGGAGGACGAGCAGCTGGTTTCGCGCGCGAAGCTGCCGCCGCGCGTGAATATGCAGGACGCCTATAAGCCGGCTGCTGCGCCAAGGAAGCCGGGCAGGCGCGGCTGAAGCGCCTGAGGATATGCCGATGGACGATATGCTCTCCTATGTGCTGGAGCAGCTTGCGGCGGGAATCTCGATTGCGCTGATGGGACTGTGCGCCGTGCAGCTGGCCGCGCGCCTTGTGTGCGTGATCCGGGGCAGGGAGACGGCGGACGGTCTGCCTGCAAGGCGGCGCTTTGCGCCGGGCGGGCATCTGCTTGCCGCGGCGGGAATCGGCCTTGGCTCGCGGCTTGCGCTCTATGTGCTCGCCTATGCGCTCTACAGGCTGCTTTCTGTGGGCGGCGACGGATTCTTCGAATCCCTGAAATCGCTGTGGATACACTGGGATACGCGCCACTATATCGGTATCGCCGAGCAGTGGTATACGAACGTGGGCGACGAGCGGCTGCGGCTGGTGTTTTTTCCGCTGTATCCGCTGCTCATGCGCCTGCTTGCGCCGCTGATGGGCGGCGATGTGTTTGCAAGCGGCGTCGTGATTTCGCTCGCATGCAGCGCGGCTGCCTCCGCGCTCACCTATGATCTTGCGTATATGCACTTTGGAAGGGAGAAGGCAGGGCTTTCCCTTGCCTATTTCCTGCTCAGTCCGCTGAGCGTGTTCCTTTGCTGCGTGTATACGGAGGCGTTGTTTATCTGCCTGACGCTGGCGTCCGTCTGCCTGCTGCGAAGGAATCATCCGTGGCTGGCGGCTGTTTGCGGCATGCTCAGCGCGTTTACGCGCATGCCGGGCGTGATTGTATCGGGGCTGATGATCATTGCATTGATCGGAAAAATTCCCAAAAAAGAAGTGAGTGCCAAGGCGATTGCCGCGTGCATCGCGCAGGTGATGATCGTCTTTGCGGGCTTTATTGCCTATCTTGCCATCAATCAGATCGTGACCGGCGATCCGTTTACGTATCTGATCTATCAGCGGGAAAACTGGTATCAGGAGCCGGGCTCTTTTTGGGGCTCCACAGCCAATACCATGCATTACTTCCTGAACAGCATGGGCGAGAGTGACTGGCTGTGGACATGGGGCTTCCAGCTGCTTTGCATGCTGGGTATGTATCTGCTGCTTGCATTTGGCAACGGCAGAATCCCGTTTGACCTTGCGGCGTACAGCTTTGTCTATGTGGCTGTGGTTCTGTCGCCTACGTGGCTGCTCTCCGCGCCGCGGTATCTGTACGCGCTGTGCGCGCTGCCGATGCTGCTTGCGCGCATGCGCATCGGCAAGGCTGGTCATGCCGCGATGCTGATTCTGTCGGGCATGATGCTTGTTTTGTGGACGTTTGGCTATACGATTGCGGTACAGGTGCTGTAATCTAATCATCGCGGGCGGATAATATCCGCCCCTACAAGGCTGCTTTAAGCTGCCGCGAAGCGAACATGGGGTGCAGGGGTGAAATCCCTGCCAGGGGTTTGGGGACGGCGTCCCCGGGAAAGGTTTGCACATGATCCACGTCCTGTGCCCGAATCCGGCCATCGATAAGCTCTATGCGATCGACGGTTTTGCGGCGGGCGAAGATTATCCCGGGCAGAAGCCTGCCGTGCGCTTTGGCGGCAAGGGCGTCAATGTCGCGCGCGTGCTCAGCCAGCTGGGTGCGGAGGCGCATCTGTATGCGTTCATGGGCGAGGAGAGCGAGATGGGCTTTCGCAGGGAGATGGAAGGCTGCTGCGCTGCTACGTTTGTGACGACGGCGGGCGCGTGCCGCACGACGGTAAATATCATCGACCGGAAGAATGGAAACGAAACCGTGATCACCGAGGCAGGGCCGAGGGTAACGGCGCAGCATATCGGCGATATGCTTGCTGCGCTGGATAAGAATATTCAGCCGGGCGATATCGTCGCCTGCTCGGGCTCGATCATCGCCGGCGCACCGGAGGATCTCTATGCCCGGGTGAGCCGCATCGCACAGAAGAAGGGCGCGCGCTGCGCGCTGGACTGCAACGCGAACGCGCTGCCCAAATCGCTGGAGGGCGCGGCATACGCGCTGGGCAAGCCCAATGAGCGCGAGCTCTGCGCATTGCTCGGCGAGGCGAGGACGCAGGAGCCGGAGAGGATCGCAGCGCTTGCGCGCAGGCTCATGCCGCCCTATGGCGCGCTGCTGGTATCCATGGGCAAGGGCGGCGGCGTTTTCGCGCATGAACATGCGGCGTATGCGGCGGCCGTGCCGGATCTGCCGATAAAATCCACTGTGGGCAGCGGCGATGCGACGCTCGCGGGCGCGCTGCGGGCGATGTCGCTTTCGCTTGCCGCGGATGAAGCGTTGAGGCTTGCGATGGCCTGCGGCGTGGCGAATGCCATGCTCGGCGAGGTTGGCAGCATCAGGATAGAAGATGTGCAGGCCGTGGCCGCACAGATTGACATCAGGCGCATATGAGACAATGGAGGGAAAGATATGATTTACGTCAAGTATGAAGAGGCTGTGGCGAAGATGGCCAAGGGCCTGGAGCGCTTTATGGATGAGAAAACGGCGGAGCGCTTTGCCGAGGTATTTGCGGGCAACTCGCTGGATGGCGTGTACAGCCATGGCATGAACCGCTATCCGCGCTATCTCTCCGATATGGAATGCGGTTTGTGCAACTGCAAGATCACGCAGGCGCAGAAGGTTTCCGGTATCGGCGGCCTGGAGGTGTGGGATGCGCATTTCGGCGTCGGTCCGCTAATCGCCCAGCAGATGGCCGATCGTGCGA
>CAZACE010000053.1:0-7984 GCA_964483255.1 uncultured Oscillospiraceae bacterium | reverse complement strand
TCGCGTCTACGTTTGCGATGTTTGCAGCCGGCCGCGCGTTCGAGCAGGTCCGCAATTCCATCGGCTATCCGCAGCTGAACGTGAAGATCGGCGCCACCCATGGCGGCATCTCCGTCGGCGAAGACGGCGCCAGCCACCAGTGCTGCGAGGATTTCGCGCTCATGCGCTCCATTCCGGGCATGGTCGTGCTGTGTCCTTCCGATGACGTCGAGGCCCGCGCTGCGGTGAAGGCCGCCTATGCGCATGAGGGTCCGGTGTATCTGCGCTTTGGCCGTCTGGCGATTCCGGTCTTCCACGATGAGGAGACCTTCACCTTCGAAATCGGCAAGGGCGAGCAGCTCACCGAGGGCAACGACGTGGCCATCATCGCCACGGGTCTGATGGTCGATGAGGCGCGCAAGGCTGCCGAGATGCTGAAGGAAGAGGGCGTCGCCGCCCGCGTGATCAACATCTGCACCATCAAGCCGCTGGATGAGGAGATCGTTCTCAAGGCGGCCAGAGAGTGCGGCAAGATCGTCACCTGCGAGGAGCATTCCGTCATCGGCGGCCTGGGCGAGGCTGTTGCCGCGCTGCTTAGCGAGCAGTGCCCCACCAAGATGCGCCGCGTCGGCGTGAACGATGAGTTCGGCCATTCCGGCCCGGCCTGGCCGCTGCTCAAGCAGTTCGGCCTGTCCGCTGAGCATATCGTTGAAGTGGTCAAGAGCTTCTGAATCCAATGAATCACCCCCTGCGAAAGCAGGGGGTTTTGCTATACCTTCTTTAAGCCGCCGCGAAGAGAACATGGGGTGCAGGAGCGAAGTCCCTGCGCAGGTCTTAGGGCGGCAGCCCTGACGTTTCCCGTTACTTCCCGAAGCTCTCGTCCGCCAGCAGGGCTTTGAGCTTCCTGTCCGGCGCGGTTTCGTCCGTATCCGGGATGGAGAGATCGATGGTATCGCCCGGGTTTTCCAGCGCGACGACCTTGGTGTGCTTCGTTTCGCCCGTGAGCGCAAAGCGCATGGCGATGTCGCTGCGGCCCTGAAAATGCATGGGGATCATGATGCGCGGCTTGACGGTCATGACGAAATAGCCCGCGCCGGCGTCGTACATGCTGCCCTGACGCGGATCGACCGGGAAAAACGCCAGGTCGATGGATTCCTTGGGGATCGGCGCGACGCAGTCGTAGAACGCGCGCTCCGCCGCCTCGATATACGCGATGGAGGATTCATCCCGCCAGTGCCAGAGATTGAGATCGCCGGCGTGGAAGATGCTTACGCCAGCATATTCCACCAGGAAGGAAACGCCTTCGTCCGTAGAGCCGAAGGCCTTCACCTGTACATTGCCAAAGCCCTGCTTCTCTCCCGGCTTCATGCGCACGCCGCGATGCGGCTGGGGAACATCGAATCCGACGATATATACGGCGTCCTCACCGCAAAGATCGTAGATGCTTTCGGAAAAATGATCGTCATGGCGATGGCTGACGAACACGTACAGCTTGCGGTAAGCTTTAAGCGCGTCTTTCTCGGGCAGAATGCGCTTATCCGCGCCATGCTCGCTGGCGTCAAAGAGAAAGCCCGTCTCGCCGACCGTTACCAGAAAGCCGCTGCCTCCCAGGTATTCTACTGCGATGTCTTTCATAAGGGGTACAAACGCTCCTTTCCCGATTCCGCCAGGCGGAATCATCGAAAAACGGTCAAGAGTTCCTTCTCCTTCATTTTATCCATTTTTTTCCACTTGTCAATCTTTTACTCCGCTTTTGCCCCACAAGCACACCATTTTTACCGCAAATTCAATTGAATCCATGTTTCCTTTCACCACAAAACGTCGATTTTTGTCAAATTTCGATCATATGTATTCCATTTTCCGTGAGACGTGCCTCCTGCGTGCAAACCTCGCGAATGAGCAGCGCATCGTGGGAGACTGCGATGATGCAGCCGGGATAATCCGCGAATAGCCGGCGGATCACCGGGCCGGAGAGCGGCGAAAGATTGCGCGTGGGCTCGTCCAGCAGCAGCACGTCTGCGCCCGAAGCAGCCATCATCAGGAACATCAGCTTCGCCTTCTGCCCGCCGGAAAGGCCGCGGCAGGGATGGTTCATTTCCTCGCCCGTGAATTTCATGGAGCCGAGCGCGACGGCGTTTTTGACCTGCTCATCCTTTTCGCCTGTTTGCATCAGCATTTCCAGCGGCGTTTTGTTCATATCCAATAGGTCGTCCGGATCCTGCGGCATGTAAAAGACATTCAGGTCCGCGCGATCCTTGAGCATATCCCGGATGCGGCGCAGGAGCGTGGATTTGCCCGCGCCGTTTCTGCCTGTGATGCAGATTTTTTGTGCAGCGCGTACACACATGTGAATATCCTTTGCCAGTATGCGCTCGCCGATGCACAGCGTATCCAGATGCAGATCGAGCACGACCTTCGTGCCCGGCAGCGGACGGCAGGCGAGCTTGGCGAAGATCGCCTCCTCGCTTTCCGGCATGGCGGTCATCTCTTTGGCCTCGCGCTCAAAGCGCCTGCCCATGGACATAACGGTGTGCATCTTCTTTTTGAGCAGGCGTGAGCCGTAGGGATCGCGGCGGGAAATCGCGTTCTGCTCGTGCTCCACCCGGCTTCGGATCTGGTTGTAGCGCTGCATCTTCTTGTCCAGCTCCTCGCGCTCCTTGCGGGCAACCTGCTCCTGATGGGCAAAGAGATCCGCGCGAGACTGAACAAATTCCTCATAGCGCTGGCGCTGCACGCTTGCGCGCGGCACCTGCCGCCTGCGAAGGCGCTCAAGGAGAATGACCCCCGTGGCGGCCTCGCGCAGCAGCGTTTCGTCGTGGGAGACAAAGAGCACGCAAAGGCCGCAGGTTTTGAGAAAATCCGTGAGGAAGAGGATCGTCTCGCCATCCAGATCGTTGGTCGGCTCGTCCAGCAAAAGCAGCTCGGGCTCATGCATGAGCAGCCGGGCGAGCTGCAGCTTCACGCGCTCACCGCCGGAAAAGGAGCCCATCGTCTGCTCGCTGTAATAGACGTCCGAAGGGAGGCCGAGCTTTGAGGCGAGCTCGCCGAGGCGGCGGGGCGTGAGATCGAAGAAGATTTCGTCCTCGCAGAAGAACTCGTAGGCGCTCATGGCGCGGCTTCTTTGGGGCAGCTCCTGGGGCAGGAAGCCCGTGCGGTAGGTGTTTGTGATCCGGCCGGATACTTCGATGTAGCTGTCGATGCCCTCGTCCTTCAGGATTGCGCGAAGGAGCGTGGATTTGCCGTTGCCTTCCTCGCCGATGAGCGCCAGGCGCTCGCCGGGATTCATGCTGAAGGAGACGTTCTCAACGAGTGTGGTCAGGTCTTGTTTGTGGGTCAGCGTCAGGTTTTCTATGGTCAGCATATGTTCTCCCTGTAAATCAAAATCCGCCTCCGGCCGGGCCGAAGACGGACAAACAGACATAAAGCATCCCCTAAAACACAGGGCGGCCTTCCGCATGATTCCATCTTCAAGCACAGGCAAACAGACCATCCTCAAACGGACAGCCGGAAGCATGGTGCATAAAGACGAAATCAGATACGCATAGCTCAGCGCTCACCTCTTGCTGTATTCTGAAAATATCATAGCACGCGCAAAAAGCGCTGTCAAGCCGGGCGTTATACTGACCGCCTGCACGCGATTGTGAACATTCGGTGAACAGCATTGACATTGCCTCTGAGCGTGCATATACTTATCTCATACTGTTAGAAAATTATGCCATCATCCGGAAGGAGGATTGTGATGGATCGATATGAGATGCTCGCCTGCGAGCTGATGCAGGCGCTGGATCAGCATAAAAAAGGCCCGCCGCACGAGGAAGTGAGCCAGACGATGCGCGGCGAGATGGCGGTGCTTCGTCTGCTGATGACACAGGGAGAGCCGATGACGGCGGGCGAACTGAGCCGAACACTCTCCATGACCACCTCGCGCATCGCCGCCGTGCTGGGCAGCTTGGAGAAAAAGGGCATGCTTTTGCGCATGGCGGATGAGGCGGACCGCCGCCGCGTGCTTGCCGTGCTCACCAAGAAGGGAAAAGCATTCTGCCAGGCGCGAAGGGATCATGCAAAGCGGGATATCACCGCCATGCTCACGCGCCTTGGCGAGGAGGATGCGGTGCACTTCGTGCGCATCATCAAGCGCATTCACGAGATCATGCCGGATGGGCGATCCGGCGATACCGATAAAAAGGAGGCATGCTGCGATGAACAGTAAGCTCGCAACAGGCAAAAAGCTCGCGGGGCAGATTAAAGCCTATAAGAGAGAGGCGATTCTCTCCCCGCTGTGCACGATCGGCTGCGTCATTCTGGAAATCCTGATTCCTTACATGACTGCCTCGATCATTGACAAAGGCATCGCCGTGGGCGATATGGGCCATGTGGCCAAAATCGGCGCGATCATGGCCGTGATGGCGCTTGTGGCCATGTTCTTCGGCGTGACGGCCAACCGCCTGAGCGCGAAGGCGAGCACGGGCTTTGCCGCCAATCTGCGAAGCGCGATGTTTGAAAACATCCAGAGCTTCTCGTTTGCCAATATCGATAAGTTCTCCACTGCGGGTCTCGTCACCCGCCTGACCACGGACGTGGGCCATATTCAGATGGCGTTCCAGATGATCCTGATGGTCTGCACGCGTGCGCCGGTGACGCTGATCGTCGCGCTGGTGATGGCGCTTTCCATCAATGCGCGCCTTTCGATGATTTTCCTGTTCGTAATGGTCATCCTGTTTGTCGCGCTGTTCATCCTGGTGCCGATGTCCATGCGCTATTTCCGCCAGATGTTCAAAAAATACGACGTGCTCAACGGAACGATCAAGGAGAACGTCGGCGCGATCCGCGTGGTGAAGTCCTTTGTGCGCGAGGAGCATGAGCACGAGAAATTCACAAAGGCCGCGCAGGACGTCTTCCATAACTCCATCTCGGCAGAGAAGATCATCTCCCTCAACGGCCCGATCATGACCACCTGCGTCTATACCTGCATCCTGCTGATCAGCTGGTTCGGCGCGCAGATGATCGTGAATCAAACCGGCCTGACCACGGGCGAACTCACCAGTTTGCTTTCCTATATCATGAATATCCTTATGAGCCTGATGATGCTCTCCATGGTTTTCGTCATGCTCTCCAACTCCATCGCCGCGGCGCAGCGCGTGGAAGAGGTGCTCGAGGAGAAGAGCGACATCGTCTCTCCGGAAAACGCCGTGAAGACGGTTAAGGACGGCTCCATCGACTTTGAAAACGTCGATTTTTCCTATCAGCTCACGGGCGAGGGCAGGCCGGTGCTCTCGGATATCGACCTGCATATCCGCTCCGGCGAAACCATCGGTGTGATCGGCGGCACAGGCTCCAGTAAGTCCTCGCTGGTCAATCTTATCTCGCGCCTGTATGACGTAAGCGCCGGCAGCGTCAAGGTCGGCGGCGTGGATGTGCGCGATTACGACGTGGAGGCGCTTCGCGGCGAGGTTTCCGTCGTGCTGCAGAAGAACGTGCTCTTCTCCGGCACGATTTTGGATAACCTGCGCTGGGGCGACGAAAACGCAACCGAGGAACAGTGCCGACAGGCCTGTATCCTCGCCTGCGCGGATGAATTCATCCAGACCTTCCCCGAGGGCTACAACACGAAGATAGAGCGCGGCGGCACGAACGTATCCGGCGGCCAGAAGCAGCGCTTGTGCATCGCGCGCGCTTTGCTTCGAAAGCCCAAGGTGCTGATTCTCGATGACTCCACCAGCGCCGTCGATACCGCGACGGACGCGAAGATCCGCGCGGCGCTCAAGGATCATCTGCCTGGGACCACCAAAATCATCATCGCTCAGCGCATCGCCTCCGTGGAAGATGCGGATCGCGTGCTGGTGATGGACGAGGGTCGTGTGAATGGCTTTGATACCCCGGAAAAGCTGCTTGAAACCAACGCGATCTACCGTGAGGTTTACGAGAGCCAGAACCAGGGCGGCAGCGGCGACTTCGACGAAGAAGCCAAGAAGGACCAGAGAAAGGGAGGTGAGCGCGTATGATGAGAGGACCCGGCCCCAGAGGCCCGCAGGGCATGAAGGGCAAACCCGGCGCGAAGAACCCGAAGAAGACCTTAAAGCGCATCCTCTCCGAGGTCATGAAGCTCTACAAGTTCCATTATCTGCTGGTGCTTGTGTGCATCGTCGTCTCTACGCTGGCAAATGTGCGCGGCACGCTGTTCACCCAGACGCTCATCGACGATTATATCCTGCCGCTTTCTGCGCAGGAAAACCCCGATTTCGGCCCGCTGGGCCGCGCGATGCTGGGCGTTGCGGCGATGTATCTGATCGGCGCGTTTGCATCCTGGCTGCAGAATTATACCATGATCTTCGTCACGCAGGGCACGCTGCGCAATCTGCGCCTCAAGGTCTATGACAAGATGCAGCGCCTGCCGATCAAATACTTCGATACGCATGCCCACGGCGACATCATGAGCGTGTATACCAATGACATCGACACCATGCGCCAGATGGTTTCCCAATCCCTGACGCAGCTGATTACCAGCGTGGTGACGATTGTAAGCGTGCTGATTTCCATGATCATGCTCAGCGTGCCGCTGACGCTGGTCACGCTGGTCATGGTCGCGCTGATGCTCTTTATCTCCATGGGCCGCATGGCCAAATCCGGCAGCTTCTTTGTCCAGCAGCAGCAGGCGCTGGGCAAGATGAACGGCTATATCGAGGAGATGATGGACGGACAGAAGGTCGTCAAGGTCTTTTGCCATGAGGATAAGACGCTCGCTGAATTCAAGGCGCTCAACGAAAGCCTGCGCGATACGGCCTGCACCGCCAACTCCATCTCCGGCACGATCATGCCGGTCAATATTGCTATCGGCAACCTGAGTTACGTGCTCTGCGCCATTGTGGGCGGCCTGCTCGCGGCCAATGGCTATCTGGGTATGACCATCGGCGTGCTGGTCTCCTTCCTCACGCTCAACAAGAGCTTTGGCCAACCGATTAACCAGGTTTCCCAGCAGGCGAATTCCATCGTCATGGCTCTGGCCGGTGCGGAGCGCGTCTTTGAGCTGCTGGATGAGGAGCCCGAGGTGGACGACGGCTACGTGACGCTGGTGAACATCCGCAAATACAGCGACGGACAGATCATCGAATGCCAGGAGCGCACCGGCCTTTGGGCATGGAAGCATACGCACAAATCCACCGGCGAAACGGAATACGTGGAGCTGAAGGGCGATATCGTCATGGATGGCGTGGACTTCGGCTACACGGACGAAAAGATGGTTCTGCACGACATTCATCTCTACGCGACGCCAGGCCAGAAGATCGCCTTCGTCGGCTCCACCGGCGCGGGCAAGACGACCATCACCAACCTGATCAATCGATTCTACGACATTCAGGATGGCAAGATCCGCTACGACGGCATCAACATCACCAAAATCAAAAAGGCGGATCTGCGAAGGTCGCTGGGCGTGGTGCTTCAGGATACGAAGCTCTTCACCGGTACGGTCATGGAGAATATCCGCTACGGCAGGCTCGACGCCAGCGACGCAGACTGCATCGCCGCGGCGAAGCTGGCCAACGCGCACGGATTCATCTCCCGCCTGCCGGATGGATACAACACCATGCTCACAGGCGACGGCGCGAATCTCTCCCAGGGACAGAGGCAGCTGCTCTCCATCGCGCGCGCGGCCGTTGCCGATCCGCCTGTGCTGATCCTGGACGAGGCAACCTCCTCCATCGACACGCGCACGGAGGCGCTGGTTTCCGCCGGCATGGACAGTCTGATGAAGGGAAGAACGACCTTTGTCATCGCGCACAGGCTTTCCACGGTCCGCAACAGCGACTGCATCATGGTGCTCGAGCAGGGACGCATCATCGAGCGCGGCACGCACGATGAGCTTATCGCTGCAAAGGGCAAGTATTATCAGCTTTATACCGGTGACTTTGAAAATCATGCGTGACTGGGGATATTAAGTTGCGTAAGGGATATGTTAGGGCTGCCGCCCTAAAACCTGCTTGAGGGATTTCATCCCTCAAACTCCCTTCTT
>CAZACE010000052.1:0-8142 GCA_964483255.1 uncultured Oscillospiraceae bacterium | reverse complement strand
GCAACAGCGGATGCCGCTGCGGGATATCCGCAGCGGCGTCTTTTCTTTGCTGTATAAATCTTTCTGAAGAATGCTGTAAGCCAGTTTTTATGTGGATGAATCCGGCAGTATGCCGGTTTGTTTGATCGACGTTTCATGAATCGACGAGGAGGAACAAGATGCCTAAGTATGTCATCGCCCTGGATCAGGGCACGACCAGCTCACGCGCAGTCATCTTCAATGAAGACGCGCAGGTTGTGGCGATGAAGAGCTACGAATTTGAGCAGATTTATCCGCAGCCGGGTTGGGTGGAGCATGATCCGGCGGCCATTCTCAATACGCAGGTGGATTCACTGCGTGAGGTTGTACGCATGAGCGGTATCTCAGTCGGTGATATCGCCGCCATCGGTATCACCAACCAGCGTGAAACGACGCTGCTTTGGGATCGGGCGACGGGCCAGCCGCTCCACAATGCGATCGTCTGGCAGTGCCGCCGTACGGCGCCGATCGTCAAGCGCCTGTGCGACGAGGGCTATGAGGATTATATCCGTAAGACGACCGGCCTGGTGCCGGATGCGTATTTCTCCGGCACGAAGATTCACTGGCTGCTCAACAAGCTGAATCTGCATGAGCGCGCCAAGCGCGGCGAAATCTGCTTCGGCACCGTAGATTCATTCCTTGCCTGGAATCTCGTCTCCGGTCATCCACATGTAACCGACGCCACAAACGCCAGCCGTACCATGCTCTATAATATCCACAAGAACGACTGGGACGACACCATGCTGGATGTGCTGAAGATTCCGCGTGAGATACTGCCCAAGGTTGTGGATACCTCCGGCGTGATCGGCATGCTTGATACCAAAATTCTCGGCAGGGAGATTCCTGTTGCGGCGCTGGCGGGCGATCAGCATGCGGCGCTCTTTGGCCAGGGCTGCTTCAAGCCGGGCATGATGAAGAATACGTACGGCACGGGCTGTTTCCTGCTCATGAACACGGGCGAATTGCCTGTGACCAGCAAGAGCGGCATGCTCTCCACGATTGCCTGGCGTATTGGCGGCGAAACGACCTACGCCTTGGAGGGCAGCGTGTTTGTCGGCGGCGCGGTGATCCAGTGGCTGCGCGATGAAATGAAGCTCATCGAGCGTGCCTCTGAGACGGAGATGATTGCCAATTCCGTCAAGGATACTGCCGGCGTATATCTGGTTCCGTCGTTTACGGGCCTCGGTGCGCCGTATTGGGATATGTATAGCCGCGGTACGATTGTGGGCCTGACCCGTGGTGCAGGCAGGGCACATATTGTCCGTGCAGCGCTGGAGGGCATTGCCTATCAGTCGGCGGATCTTGTCGGTGCGATGTCGACCGACTGCGGCAGGAAGCCGCGAGAGCTGCGCGTAGACGGCGGCGCGAGTGCCAATCAGTTCCTCATGCAGTTCCAGGCGGATATTCTGGGCTGTGACGTCATTCGTCCGGCTGTCATTGAAACGACGGCGCTGGGTGCTGCGCTGCTGGCGGGCCTGGCTGTTGGTGTGTGGAAGGATATGGATGAGATCAGCCGTATCTGGAAGATGGACCTGAGCCTCAAGCCGCTGATGGATGAACCCAAGCGCGCCAAGCTGCTGCGCGGCTGGCATAAGGCTGTGAGCCGATCCATGAACTGGATCATGGAGGAAAACGATCCGGATTGACGCTTCGAATAGAATCACAAAGCCTGCTGCGTGCATGCGCAGCAGGCTTTTTTGGCGAAACATGTCAGATTTGCATAAATTTGGAGTGAAAGATGAAAATTATTCTTTTGCATCCTGCAATTTATTCAATTTTTCGCTGCAAATCCCCTTGAGAACACTTGACAGTGTGTAGGGTTGGAGATAAAATAATACTACTACGATTTGAGGCGATTTGCCCCGAAGTTCGTCGAATTTCCGAACTTTGATGGAGGTCATCACGATGTACGATATCCCTGTAACGCTTACGAATAGCCCCAAGCAGAAACCGGCTGATGAAAGCAAGCTCGGCTTTGGCAAGATTTTTACTGATCATATGTTTATCATGGACTACGAGGTTGGCCGCGGCTGGTATGATGCCCGTGTCGTCCCGTATGGTCCGTTTGTGATGGATCCGGCTTGTACCGTTCTGCACTATGCGCAGGAGATTTTTGAGGGCATGAAGTGCTATCGCCGTAAGGATGGCGGCCTGCAGCTTTTTCGACCGCGCGATAACTTTGAGCGTATGAACCGCTCTGCTGCGCGCATGGGCATGCCTGATATCGACGTGGAGCAGGCGCTTGCCGGCCTGATTCAGCTGATTAAGACCGATGCGGATTGGGTTCCCTCTGCGCCGGGTACCTCGCTGTATATCCGTCCGACGATGATCGCAACCGACGTGATGCTCGGCGTACATGCGTCTCATACCTATCGCTTCTACATCATCTGTTCTCCGGTCGGCGCGTATTACCCGAAGGGGCTTGCGCCGGTGGGCATCTATGTTGAGCCGGAGCTGGTGCGCGCGGTCAAGGGCGGCGTCGGCTTCACCAAGACTGGCGGCAATTATGCCGCCTCCATCCTGGCGGGCGAGCTGGCCAAGAAGAAGGGCTACGAGCAAGTTCTCTGGCTGGATGGCAGGGAGAACAAGTATATCGAGGAAGTCGGCGCAATGAACATGTTCTTCAAGTTCAAGGATGCGCTGGTCACGCCGCCGCTGCTGGGCTCCATTCTTGGCGGCATCACGCGCGATTCCATTATCAAGCTTGCGCAGAACATGGGCATCAACGTTGAAGAGCGCCGTCTGACTGTGCAGGACGTCTTTGATGCGGCAGAAAACGGCGAGCTGGAAGAAGCCTTTGGCTCCGGTACGGCAGCGGTTGTTTCTCCGGTCGGCCGTCTCGCCTGGAATGACAAGGAGATCACCATCTCTGGCGGTGAAATTGGTGCATATACCCAGAAGTTCTATGATACGCTCACCGGTATTCAGCTGGGCAATGTCGAAGATCCGTTTGGCTGGGTGCTCAAGATTGACTGATTCTGTCTGAACAGATACCAATGAATCTCTGATTCTCCAAAGATAAAAGCATGCAAATGGCACCCATGGCTTTCACGGGTGCCATTGCTATGCGCAAAAGAATGCTCAAACACGGCAAATGCGTAGGAGGATCATGTGCATGTTCAGGCAGGAAGAGATATTTGTAGGCGGCTGGCGAGAAAAGACGATCGAAGCGATGAGCAGGAGGCGGTTTGAGCAGCAGATTGCGCAGCTGCCGCCGCTGGGGGCGCTCAGGCTGGCGGAACTCTCGCCCAGGGCGATGGAGCGAAAGCTGGAAATCTGCTGGCAGGATGTGGAGCGCAAACCCATGCGCACACAGCAGCTCAGTGAGATCTGGAAAACCGTGATCGCAGGTATCGATATTCAGGCGGACTGCCTTTCTAAAGAGGAGCATGAGCTTGTGGAACGGGCGCTGATCCTCGGCGGAAGCGTGCTCATCGAAGATACGCAGGAGCTGGAAGCGGCTAGAGCGCTTTCTCTTCGCCTCTGGGCAAGCGTGGGACTGGTTTCCGGGAAACCGTATCTGGAGATGGAGACGCCGGTTCTGGAGCCTGCAGCGCGCGCCTTTGCACGGCCTGAGCATGAGGAGGCGAGGAATCGGCTGAGTGAGTTCCATGCCTGGCTGACAGGTACGCTCTATCGGATCGGCGCGATCGACGACAGGCAGCCTCAGCAGATGCTGTTAAACGGCGTGCTCACGCAAAAGGCAGAGCGGGAGCAGCTTGTTCAGCTTGCCAGGCGCTATCTCTGGGCGAGCTATGATTGTGTGGATTACACAGGCGGCGTGATGCTCCTGCACAGCGCGCTGGCCGATCCCAGTCACCTGATTGCGTTGGGAAAGCGGCGTAAGCATACGATGCTGCTCACGCAGACGGATGATTCTGCTGATATCCTGCCAGAGGAAATTCCGCTGCAGCGCGATCTGGAGAATACAATCCGGGGTGCGATGCGCGATGCATACCGCGAGGAGGATGTCGCCAGGGATATCCGATTCTTATGCAAGCAGGGCGCTCCGCTTGGGGCGATGGAGGATGTGCTGCAAAGCACGCTGATTGTTTATCTGAGCACAGGAATGCGCCGTGCGTTGGCGAATATGTATTACAGCATGCCGAAGTGGATTCAGTCTGACGAATGCGAGGCGCTGCAGTGAGGCGGGATTCAAAAAGAACATGAACGAGAGGGAAACACCATGCAGATGATTGTGCCGCAGGAAAAGGATGGACTTATGCTTTCCCAGCTGCTTATGCAGGTGGCGGCGGATGTGCCGGTTTGGGCCATCAAAGAGGCCATGAAGAAACGCGACGTGCGCATTGATGGCATTCGTGTGAGCGGCGATGTTCGCGTCCAGGCGGGACAGGAGATCCGCGTGTTCTGGCCGAAGGCTGTCGTGAGCGGCAAGGCGCAGGGAAAAGCGCTTGAGAAACCAGAGATTGTCTTTGAGGACGAGCGCGTGCTGCTCATCAATAAACCGCAGGGCTTGCAAAGCCAGAATGAAGATAATCCGCTGGCAGGCGACAGCGCCCTGACCCGCGTGCTTGCCTATCTGAAGGCAAAGGATGAAGCGACGGATTGTGTGCATCTATGCCATAGGTTGGATGTACAGACTGGCGGTCTGCTTCTGTTTGTCAAGAACGACGAGGCATTTGAATCGGCGATGCAGGCGTTTTCCGAGCGGACTTTCCGCAAGTTTTATACCTGCCGCGTCAAGGGGTGTCCGGCAAAGCGAGAGTCCGTCATGCGGGCGCATCTTCGCAAGGACGCGCAGATCTCACGTGTGAGCGTGACGGATTATCCGGCGCGTGGCTCGATGGAGATCGTTACGGGGTATCGCGTCGTGCAGCCGGGCGAAAACGCCCTGCTGGAGGTGGAGCTCATCACCGGCAGAACCCATCAGATCCGCGCGCATCTGGCGCATATCGGTCATCCGATTCTTGGCGACGATAAATATGGCGATCGCCTGCTCAACCGCGCATTAAACATTAAGCGTCAGCAGCTCTGGGCAACGCGGCTGGTCTTTGAGACCGAGGGCGCGCTGGCTTATCTCAATGGCCGCAGCTTTTCGGTCAAGTGTCCGTTTGAATGATTACATAAGGGGAATGAAACCATGAACAGAGTCCGACTGATTGCGCTGGATATGGATGGCACGCTGCTTGCGAGCGATCATCACACCGTCCCGCAGGAGAATATCGACGCTATTCGCCTTGCGCATAGCAGGGGAATCCGCGTGGCGATCAGCACGGGCCGCATGGTGGAAGATGCGAGCGACTTCATCCGCCGCCATGATCTGCCATGCATGATCGTTGCTGCCAATGGTGCGCGCGCCTGCACGGGACCGATGCCGGGCGGAGAGTGGCTCTATCGCTGCAATCTTGAGCCGCAGGATGCGCATCGCGCTCTGGATGTGCTGATGCAAACTGGTCTTGCAATTCATGGTTTTGAGGATGGCGTCGTGAATACCGTGGATAACGGCTCGGGAAAAAAGTATCATCTCGTCTATCGTGACCTCATTGAGGATCGCTACGGCGAAACAGAGATCCGCAAGGCGGCCGAGAGGGGCATTATGAAGCTGTTTGCCGTGGGCGATGGCTTCGCAGGCGATGTTTTTGATCCGCGTGTGGAGCCTGCGCGCGAAAAGCTCATGAAAGAATTGCCGCATCTGCAGATTACAAGTTCTGCGCCCGGCAATGTGGAGATCATTTCGCCGCTGGCCGGCAAGGGCATGGCGCTTTCCCGTGTGGCCGATTTTCTTGGCCTGACGCGTGAAAACGTGATGGCCGTCGGCGACGCTGGCAACGACCTGAATATGCTCGAGTATGCGGTTCACAGTGTGGCGATGGGCAATGCGACGAGCGAGGTGCTTGCCTGCTGTCGCTATGTGACGGAAAGCAACGACGATTGCGGCGTGGCGAAGATCATTTATCGCGTGCTGGAAAGCCAGGAGGGTGCCCATGGCTGAGAATCGCACAACTGTCGCCCTGAAGGCCTGCCGCACATATGACGACAATGTAGTGCAGGCTGCTATTGACGAGATTTTTGCGCTCTGCGGCGGAATTGAAAGCCTTGTAAAGCCTGAACAACGCGTGCTTGTCAAGCTCAATCTGCTCATGAAGCGCACGCCCGATCAGGCAACGACCACGCATCCTGCGGTCGCCAAGGCGATTGTGCGCGCAATTGCGCGTGTGGGCGCAACAGCGATCCTCGCTGACAGCCCCGGCGGACCATATACACGCGGCCATCTGAACGGGATCTACGAAGCCTGTGGGATGAAGGGTGTAGCAGAGGAAACGGGATGCATCCTGAACGATGACTTTTCTGTAACCTCACGCTATCTGGAATCTGGAAATGCTGCCCGGCATCTGGATCTCATTGGCGTGCTCGATCATGTCGATGCGGTGATCACCGTCGGCAAGCTGAAGACGCACGGCCTGACGACGATGACCGGCTGCGTCAAGAATCTCTATGGCACGATTCCCGGCACGACAAAAGTAGAGTATCATGCCCGATATCAGGATGTACGCCTGTTTTCGGATATGCTGCTGGATATCTGTGCAGCGGTGAAGCCCTGCTTTGCAATTCTGGATGCGGTGGTCGGTATGGAAGGCGAGGGCCCGTCCGGCGGCAGACCCAGGGAGATCGGCGCGCTCATCGGCGGCAGAAATCCACATGCGGTGGACGCTGTTGGCGCACGGCTGATTGGGCTCAATCCCAGGCAGGTGACTACGCTGGAGGCGGCTGCAAATCGTGGATTGCTTGGCGATTATGCGCTTGCTGGCGATGCACTAGAGCCCATGATCATGCATGATTTCGATATCCCGATGGGTTTGCGCCGGGGCAGCTGGGTGCGTATGATGAACGCGCTGCCGCAGGCGCTGCGCCCGAGACCTGTGTTTACGCACAAAAAATGTGACGGATGCGGCACATGCGTGCGCGCCTGTCCGGCCAAAGCGATCACTATGGATGAAAAACGCAGGCCGCACGCAGACATGAAGACATGTATCCGCTGCTATTGCTGTCAGGAGCTTTGCCCGAAGAACGACGTGGAGGTCAGAAGGAATCCCATCTTTGCGCTGCTGAAATAATATAAGTAAATAGAATGTGTTAAATCCATCAATTAGTTGTAGAGTAGTAAAAGCCAAGCTGTTTTTGCAGCTTGGCTTTGTCATTAATTACATTGGGCCACAAGACTTCATATAGGGTTCTACCTTTGGGTTTGTGTAGTGACTTATAAATGATCGATCAATTTGTTTTAGAGTTTGTTTTTACTTCCAAAGTTGAAAGGACAAACATCTCTGCATTTGTGACAGGCAATTCTCCAAGTATGAGTTATCTCATCATCACCAAACGCATAATCCCAACATGCCTGCTGATTCATTTCTATCTTATCTAGTGCACGGATGGGGCAGGTTTCCACACAAAGATTGCAATTATTACAAATAGATTCTTTTAACTTATCGGCTTCAAACTCTTCAGAGCATAGGACTGCGCCCAACCAAACCATGCTACCAAACTCTGGGGTAATAAGCAGGGAGTGTCGACCTATTGTTCCCAAACCGGCTGCTTGGGCTGCGTGCTTTTGAGAGATGATAGAACGCCAACGATTTGTTTTGGGATCCCATTCACTGGTATTTGTTGGAATTGGTACACACATAATCCCATGCCGTTCCATTTCTATACAGAAGTTCAATGCGATCATATCCATCTTTGGCGTGATGGTATTTCTAACGTGCGTATAAGGTGTGTGTGATTTGCAGAGTAATGTTCCTACAGGAAATCTGCATGCAAATGATATTACCGATTTACATGGTGGAAAAACATCTAACGGATGATGCCCCTCGGGTGCGTCGGCAAAGCGGTCAAGGCTTGCAATTCCACACAGGTCTGCACCGAATGATTTTAGGATTTCTTTTACTTTGTTACTATCAAGCATTAGAATCTTCTCCTTTAGTTGTGGCATATCAATCCTGTTTGGTTATATATTACTACTCGAATGAAGATTATACAAGAACAGAGACAGCAGATTAATATACTGTCTCTGTTAATTGCTTTATGATATAGTGTTTTATTCTTTACAGGGTATATCCCGCCTGCGTCCAGTCGCAGCATCGTTCCAGATGCTGCGCGATCTGC
>CAZACE010000051.1:0-8176 GCA_964483255.1 uncultured Oscillospiraceae bacterium | reverse complement strand
CTGGCGAGGAACGTTCTCAGCGGCGACGCGGATAAGATCGCGGCATATCGCAGGCTCCTGACGCTGGGTTCAAGCATGGCGCCCATTGAGGAGCTCAAGGTCGCGGGCGTGGATATGTCCACGCCGCAGCCGGTGTGCAAGGCGCTGGATTACTTTGCCGAACTGGTGATGGAATACAGAAATCTGCTTACGCAGGGGGAAGAAGCATGATGATGCAGGGCTATGATGTGAATGCGGCCGTGCCATTCATCGCCAAGGCGATGCGCAAGGCCGGACATAAGAATCCTCAGCAGGAGCTGGAGGATTTCATCCGCCGCGCGATTGAGGCGGATATGGCGTATATGCGCGAAATTGACGTCATCGACGACGAGGGCCTGATGGGCGAAGGCGAATATGACGACGACGACGCCTTTGAAGCGCTGCTGGATGCGCTTGCCGGGGAGGCGCAGGATGAGGATGAAATGAATCGGCTGGCGCAGCTGCTGGACAGTTATATGGCTGCGCAGCAGGATTTTATGGAAGTATCCGGACTCATGGAGTAATTGAGCATATGCAGGAAATCATTTTCAGGCAGCGAAACGCTGCCAAGCCGCTCACGGGCCGGGCGTTCGCGCTGAGCATCGCGGGCATTCTTTTGAAGCTGGCGATCGCGCAGATCGTCGTCAATCTGCTCATTTCCCTCACGGGCGTGGGCCTTATGAATGTGGCGTTCTATCTTTTTGCCGTCTGGCTGCTGATTGACTTCATGCGCGCGACGGTTGCGGGCTATGTGTATACGCTGAAGGGGGACGTCCTTGTGCTCGAGCGCAAGCTCGGCGACAGCACGATCACCGTGATTGAGGTGCCCCTTGATCAGGTGGTCAGCCTGCGAAAGCTGCATATGGCCGAGAATCTGCACATCAGCTATCGCGACGTGATGCATATCGACGCGTCCTCCCGCCCGACGCTGCGCGTGCGCATGGCGTTTATCGCAAGCCTTGTTTCCAGCCATTTGGCCAGGACGATAGCTGGAAAGCATGTACAGGATGTGATCGGCCATGTGATCGTCTATGATGAGGGCAGCCTGCGAAAGGCATGTACGTTCTGTCCCAACGAGGAGCTGCTGGAAAAGCTTGAGGAGATTCTCGGCGAGCGTTTCGGGTTTGACGAACGGATGACCCGCACGAAGGTGCATACGCTCTATGCCCGCGCCTTGGAGCGCACGTTCCCGACGCTGTATGCTTATGTCGATCCGCTGGTGAAGGCGGAGGACGTAGCCTGGGCGCGCGAAGAGATTGCGCGCCAGAAGGAAGAGCGTAAGGAAAAAAAGCGCCCGGAAAAAGCAGGCGTGAAAAAGAAAGCGCAAAAGGGAGAAGCCGCAGACGCAGGCGAAACGCAGGAAGCGCCGCGCCGCCGCAGAAAGCAGGGATGAGCCATGAAATATACGACGATTCTCTTTGATCTGGACGGCACGCTGACCAGGAGCGAGAAGGGCATCACGCGCTCGGCGCTTTATGCCTGCGAGAAGATGGGCTTCACCGGCCATAACGAGGAAGAATTCAAGGTATTCATCGGTCCGCCGCTGTTTGAGTCCTTTCAAAAAGTGTGCGGCATGACGCCGGAAGAGGCGCACCGGGCGATTGAGCTCTACCGAGAGCGCTTTTCTGTCGTCGGCTGGGCAGAGAACGAGGTGTATACCGGCATCGCGTCGCTGCTTCGCAGCCTCAAAAAGAACGGCTGCAAGATTGCCATCACCACGGCGAAGCCGCAGGCCTTTGCAAAGAAGATCGCGCGCAAGTTCGGCTTCGAGCCGTATCTGGATGCGCTCATTGGTCCGGGCATGGATAATACGCATGCCAGCAAGGCATGGATCGTGAAAAAGGCGATCGGGCAGCTGGGCGGCGTGCCGGTGATGATCGGCGACCGCTGCTACGACGTGGAAGGCGGCAGGGAGAACGGCATCGACACCATCGGCGTGTGCTATGGCTATGGCACGCGTAAGGAACTGGAGGAGGCCGGCGCGACGCATATCGCCGAGACCGTTGAGGAACTCACGGATATTCTGCTGGGCGATGCGCCGCGTGCCCGCGGCGTGTTCATTACCATGGAGGGCGTGGACGGCTGCGGCAAGACGACCCAGCGCAATGCGCTGATTGCGCATATGACGCAGCTGGGATGGGATGTGCAGCTGACGCGCGAGCCGGGCGGCGACGAGATTGCCGAAAAGATCCGCGATCTGATCCTCGATCCGGTGAATACGGCGATGGACGATCTGACAGAGGCATATCTTTACGCGGCTTCCCGTGCGCAGAATGTGCGCGCGAAGATATGGCCTGCGCTGAATGGCGGCAAGGCCGTTGTCTGCGACCGCTTTGTGGATTCCTCGATCGCCTATCAGGGCGGCGGCAGAAACCTGGGTACGCGCAGGATTCAGGAGATCAACCGCTTTGCGATTGAAAATGCTTCGCCGGATATTACGGTTTATCTGCGCATGCCGCCGGAAGTAGCGCTCTCGCGCAGGCTGAATGCCTCCGAGCCGGACAGGCTTGAGCGCGAGAAGGAGAGCTTCTTCGTGCGCACATATGAAGCCTACGAGGCGCTCTATGCGCAGGAAGGCATGGAACGCGTGGTCAGCGTGGATGCGGGGCGAAGCATCGGGGAAGTATCTGAAGAGATGATTGCCAAGGTGGACGAGAAGCTTCGTCAGCTCAAGGCGTAAGGAGATAGCATGGCAAAGATCGTAGTCGGCATGTCCGGCGGCGTGGATTCGTCGGTCGCAGCGCTGCTGCTGAGGCAGCAGGGGCATGAGGTCATCGGCGTATTCATGAAAAACTGGGAGGAGAAGGACGACAACGGCGTATGCACCAGCGAAACGGACTGGGCGGATGTGCGCGAGGTATGCGAGAAGATCGATATCCCGTATTACTCGGTCAATTTCGTGAAGGAATACTACGACCGTGTGTTTTCCTATTTCCTGGATGAATACCGCCGCGGGCGCACGCCCAATCCCGATGTGCTGTGCAACAGGGAAATCAAATTCAAGGCATTTCTGGATTTTGCGATGGACCTGGGCGCGGACCAGCTAGCGACGGGACATTTCTGCAATATTGGCACGGCGCAGGACGGTAAAAAGCAGCTGCTCCGCGGCCTGGATTCCAACAAAGACCAGAGCTATTTCCTGTATATGCTCGGCCAGAAGGCGCTGGATAAGGCAATGTTCCCCGTGGGCGGGCTCACCAAGGCGCAGGTGCGCGAGATCGCCAGGGACGCAGGACTTGTCAATTCGCTCAAGAAGGATTCTACCGGCGTATGCTTCATCGGCGAGCGTCATTTCAAACCCTTCCTCAAGCAGTTTCTGCCGGCGCAGCCGGGCGATATGGTGACCCTGGAGGGCAAAAAGGTCGGCAGGCATGACGGTCTGATGTATTATACCATCGGCCAGCGCCGGGGCCTTGGCATCGGCGGCATGGACGGCGTGAAGGACGGCGGCCGCTGGTTTGTGCTGGCCAAGGATATGGAAAGAAACGAGCTGATAGTCACCTGCGGCGCGGATCATCCGCTGCTCTACAGCAAAAATGCCATCGGCGAGGGCGCGACGTGGATTGCTGGCGAGCCGCCGGCGATGGAATTCGACTGCACCTGCAAATACCGCTATCGTCAGCCGGATCAGGAAGTGCATGTGAAGGTGCTTCCGGATGGAGGGCTGCACGTTATTGCGAAGGAGAAGCAGCGCGCGGTAACGCCGGGGCAGAGCATGGTGCTCTACATGGGCGATGCATGCCTGGGCGGCGCGGTATGCAGCGAGGTGCTGGACGCAGGTCAGGTGGGATAAGGATGAACGGAATTGAGCGATTCTTTGGCCATCTGAGGACAATCACCCGTCACAGACACCGCGTCATTGCGCATTGCGCGAAGGCGGGCATTCTTTGGCAGGGGCTGTTTCATGATCTGTCCAAATACAGCCTGACGGAATTCATGCCCGGCGTGCGCTTTTTCGATGGAACGCACTCGCCCACGGAGGACGAGCGCCGCAAGTACGGCTGTTCGCAGGCGTGGATGCACCACAAGGGCAGAAACCGCCATCATTGGGAATACTGGACGGATTACAGCATCCAAGAGGGGCGTTATGTTGCCATGCCGATGCCGAAAAAATATCTGGCGGAGATGCTCTGCGACCGCATGGCAGCGAGCAAGATCTACAAGGGCACGGCCTATACGGACAGCGCGCCGCTGGATTACCTGATGAACGGCAAGATGCGCGACAGCATGCATCCGGATACGCTCAGTACGCTCGTCCGTTTTCTTACGCAGCTGCGCGAGGAGGGCGAGGATGCGATGTTTGCGTCGATCCGAAAATGGCTGAAAGAAAGAGAATAAAAGCAAACCGGGACTGCCTGCACAGCCCCGGTTTTTCTGTACGTTCAGGTTTCCAGCAGACCCGCAGCGCGCAGATTCACCAGCAGCAGGTTGAACTGCGTGAGCAGATCAGTTTCCGCAGTCGCATCGGCAACCGGGGCAGCCGGCGTGATCTCGGCGTCAGCGCCGGCAGGGCCTGTCGGGCCGGTGGGGCCGGTCGGTCCCTGAGGACCCGTTGCGCCCGTCGGACCGACTGCGCCGGTAGCGCCGACAGGTCCGGTAGCGCCCACAGGACCCGTCGCACCCGTAGGACCAACAGGGCCGGTAGCGCCGACAGCGCCCGTTGCGCCCACAGGACCTGTTGCGCCGGTCGGACCGACAGCACCGGTAGCACCTACAGGACCTGTTGCGCCGATTGCACCGGTCGCGCCGGTGGGACCGACAGCGCCGGTGGCGCCGACAGGACCGGTGGCACCGACAGCACCCGTCGCGCCTACAGGGCCTGCGGGACCGACAGGCCCCTGCGGACCGGTCGGGCCAGTCGGACCGGTCGGACCAATCGGACCAGTTGCGCCGGTTGCGCCGGTTGCGCCCGTTGCGCCAGTCGGACCGGTCGGACCAATCGGACCTGTCGCACCGGCAGCGCCGGTCGTACCCGTCGCACCGGTTGCACCAGCCGGACCTGTTGCGCCCTGCGGGCCTTGCGGACCCTGGGGTCCCTGCGGCCCGGTTGGGCCGGTTGCGCCCGTCGCGCCAATGGGACCCTGAGCGCCCCGAGGACCGACAGGACCCTGAGGTCCTGTGGGACCTTGCTGGCAGCGCGGGTTTGTCGTGCAGCCGCAGCCATTATTCCAGGCGCTGCGATCATTTTGACAGCCGTTGTCACAGCCGTTGCCGCAGCAAGAACCTCTTTGGCCTTGATTTGCTACAAAGAAAGGCAAAAGCGACACCTCTTTCCTCAGAATGTGGGGATGGAAAATCTGGGAACTTGTTTTCATCCCTCAGGCATACTCTATGCGTGAAGCGCAAAGTATGTGAGGCGGATTTGTGGAGGAGAGAATATGGAGCTGTCGCTGTGCATGATCGTACGCAACGAAGAGAAGAACCTTGATCGCTGCCTGAGAAGCGCCAGGGACGCGGTTGACGAAATTGTGATTCTGGATACGGGATCGACGGATGCAACGAAAGAGATTGCCCTGCGCTATACGGAAAATGTCCATGAATATACCTGGCAGGACGACTTTGCAGCGGCACGCAATGCATCGTTTGCCCTGGCGACGAAGCCGTTTATTCTGTGGCTGGATGCGGACGACGTGATTGATCCATCGGAACGGGAAAAGCTGCTTTTGCTCAAGGAAAAGCTGCATGACGGTGTCGATGCGGTGATGATGCCCTATCACTATGCGTTTGCGGATAACGGCGATCCAACGCTCGTTTTTGATCGCGAGCGGATCGTGCGCCGGGCAGCAGGGTTTTCATTTGCCGGCGTGGTGCATGAAGCGATGGCCGTCTCAGGGAATATCATCCATGCGGATATCGCGATCAGGCATACGGGAAAGCATGGGGAAAGTTCCAACCGCCGCAACCTGAATATCTATGAGACATGGATCGAAAAAGGGAAAAGGCTTGAACCGAGGGATCAATACTACTATGCGCGTGAGCTCAGGAGCGCAGGGGAATATGAGCGGGCGGAAAAGGCGTTTGCAGCGTTTCTTTCCATGGACGGCTGGGCGGTGAACCGGCAGGATGCGATGCTGGAACGTGGGCAGTGCCTTGCAGCGCTTGGCAGGCTTGCCGAGGCGAAGCAATCGTATTTTGCCGCGCTTGCAGATGGAGAACCGCGCGCGGAGACATTGTGCGCGCTGGGAGAATGCTTTCTCAAAGAGGAGCAGCTGCGCGCGGCCGTGATGTGGTATCGCGCTGCGCTGCTTTGCAGGATGCCGCAGGACAGAAGGATATTCACATTCCCGGACGCCTACGGCTATGTGCCGCTGATGCAGCTGTGCATGATCCTCTCGCGTCTGGGCGAAGAGGAGGAGGCCTGCCGGATGAACGAGCAGGCGCTGCTGCTGCGTCCGGGCGATCCTTCGGCGCTGTATAATCGGGCATACTTTGCCCGGCGGCTTCAAAAAGACAGGCAGGATCAGGAAAAGACGGGATGGGAGGAGTAAGTGACGAAAAGATGGGCGGCAGGGCTTTTCATGGCTCTTGTTTTTATGTATAATCATAGTGGATGTTTAGCGCAGGGTGAAACCAGCGCGAAAGCCGCCTGCATTCTGGAGATGCAGACGGGCCGCGTGCTCTTTGAGCATGATATGCATTCGCGGCTGCCCATGGCATCCACAACCAAGGTGATGACTGCGCTGCTGGCCATTGAGCGGGGAAAGGCGGACGACGCTGTTGTCTGCTCCGAAACAGCCTTCGGCGTGCCTGGTACGTCGGTATATCTGCAGCTGGGCGAAACGCTCACGCTCGAAGAGATGCTCCTGGGACTGATGCTCTCCAGCGGCAATGATGCGGCTGTCGCCATCGCCGAGCATATCGGCGGGACGGTGGAAGGCTTTGTCGCCTTGATGAACGAGCGCGCCCGGGAGATCGGCGCGGTGAACACGCACTTTGCCAATCCGCACGGCCTGCCGGATGAGAGCCACTATACAACGGCTTACGATCTGGCGCTGATCACCCGCGAGGCCATGCAAAACGACGCATTCCGCGCGCTGGTTTCCACGCAGAGGGCGAGCATCCCGTGGGAAGGGCGAAGCTATAACCGTCAGCTGACCAATAAGAACCGCCTGCTTTCGGATTATCCGGGCGCGACGGGCGTGAAAACGGGCTATACCAGCAAGGCTGGGCGCTGCCTGGTCTTCGGCGCATCGCGCGATGGCCTGGAACTGGTGGGCGCGGTGCTTTCCTGCGGGGATTGGTTTGACGAGGCGGCGCGGCTGATGGATGGCTGCTACGAAACATACGCCATGACGCGCGTGCTGGGGCCGACGCTTTCCGCCGGTCGGATTCCCGTTGTGGATGGGGAAAGTGACAGCTGCGGCATGTGCGTGATGGAAAACATGGATGTGCCGCTTAAAATCGGTGAGGCGGCGCAGGTTGTGCTCGATGTGCCCCAAAGCGTGCGTGCGCCGGTGTATCCGGGCATGCATCTGGGCACGGCGAAGCTGGTTGTGGGCGGAAAAGTCTTCGCGGCAGGCGAGGTAGTCGCCAGCGAGCGCGTGGACGCGGATACGCTGAGAATTGATGTGCGCAGGGTTGTCGCGCATTGGATGCTATAAAGGAGAAAAGTATGAGACTTCAGAAATACATGGCCATGTGCGGTGTTGCCGCCAGGCGCAAGTGCGAGGAGATTATTAGCTCGGGCCGCGTGTCTGTGAACGGACAGATTGTCACCGAGATGGGTACGCAGGTGGAAGAAAATGACGAAGTCCGCGTGGACGGCGCGCTCATTCATCCGGAAGAGGAGAAGCGCTACGTGCTCTACCACAAGCCGGCGGGCGAGGTGACGACCGTCAGCGATGAGAAGGGCCGCGAGACGGTCATGGATCGCTTCCGCGATTTTCCGGTGCGACTGTATCCGGTCGGCCGCCTGGATTATGACAGTGAAGGCCTGCTGCTTTTGACCAACGACGGCGAGCTGGCGCAGCGCCTGACGCATCCCAGCTGCGAGGTTGACAAGGTATACCTTGCGCGCGTGACGGGAAATCCCAGCAATGAGGCGATCGACCGCCTGCGCCGGGGCGTGTATATGGAGGGCGACCAGAGAAAGACCTATCCGGCGGAGGTGCGCGTCGTGCGCGATGAGAGCCTGTTTTCGGATATCGTGGTCACGATT
>CAZACE010000050.1:0-8279 GCA_964483255.1 uncultured Oscillospiraceae bacterium | reverse complement strand
GCCTTCTCAGAGACCACGTAGTCCTCATGACGCCAGTAGATCGGGATGCTCGGCATATCCTCAGCCAGATGCTTCTCGGTCTCGACGAAGATCTGCTCGCGCTTAACCATATCGGTCTCAACCTTAGCAGCTTCGATCATCGCGTCGTACTCCTCGCAGGAGTAGCCAGCGTGGTTGTTGCCGCCGCCGGTGACCCACAGATCCATGAAGGTCATCGGATCGTTGTAGTCCGGGCCCCAGCCGCCGGCGAAGATGTCATAGTTCTTGGCGTTGCGGCGAGCGCGGGCTTCGGTGATGGTCAGGACTTCGAGCTTGGCCTCGATGCCGAGCACCTTGCGCAGCTGCTCCTGCATAACCTGGTTGTACAGCTCGTTCTGGGTGCCTTCGGAAACCATGAAGGTCACGTCAACCTGATCAGCGGTCTTGCCCAGCTCGGCAAGGGCCTTCTCAAGGTATTCCTTAGCCTTGGCTTCGTCAGAGTTAACCGGATAGAGCGGGCCGCCAACAACGGCCTCAACAGCCTGAGCGAAGGTCTCGGTGTTCACGCCGGTGACGCCCAGGGTGAAGGAGGTAGCCGGCTCGGAGTCGTTCTTAAAGACGGTCTTGATGATCTGCTCACGGTCAAGCGCGTAGGAGATGGCCTTGCGCAGGTTCGCGTTGGAAATGTCGCGAGCGGTATCGACGTTGTTGCACAGCAGGTAGAAGCTGTAGCCGCCGATGTAGCTGGACGGCATGTAGCCTTCAGCCTCGAGCATCGTGCGCTGCTCGCCGGTCAGGTCGATCAGGTCGACTTCGCCGCCCTGGAAGGCGTTCATCTTGGCGTTGGTGTCGGTGTACTTGTTCCACTCGATCTGGCCGAGGGAGACGTTGGCAGCATCCCACCAGGCGTCGTTCTTCTTGGTGACGATCTTGTTCTCGAGGATCCACTCGCTCATGTAGAACGGGCCAGAGTAGAGCATGGTCTCCGGAGAGGTGCCGTACAGATCAGCGCCAACTTCCTTGTAGAACGGCTCATAGATCGGGCTCATAACTTCGAACTTGATGTACTGCAGGAAGTACGGCAGAACATTCTCGAGCTCGCAAACGAGGGTGTAGTCGTCAACGGCCTTGAAGCCAACCTGATCAAGGGTGACTTCCGGAGCGCCGGCAACGCCAGAAGCGTAATCGTAGTACGCCTGAGCATTCTTGAAGACGGTGCCGAAGTAGTAGTACTCAGCAGCGTTGGCCGGGTTGATCAGCTCGGACCAGGCGAACACGAAGTCGTGCGCGGTCAGATCGCCGACAACCTCGCCCTTGGAGTTAACCCACTTCATGCCCGGGCGGATCTTGAAGGTCCAGGTCAGGCCGTCCGCAGAAGACTCCCAGCTCTCGGCGGCAGCGCCGACGATCTGGTTGTCAACGGAGCTCAGCTTAACGAGGCACTCCTGCGTGTGGCGGGCGATGCTCAGCTCGGTGCTGTAGGTCATCTTCAGGGTGTTCATGACGGACATGGTGGAGCACTCAACGGCGAAAGCGCCGGGGGTGCTGGTGCCCGGGTAGTAGCCCATGCCCGCATTCGGGTTCACTTCAGCCACTGCGACGGCGCAGGACAGAAGCATAACCAGGCAAAGCAGCCATGCAACAAAGTTTTTCATGAGATTTCCTCCTCATAAAATAAGATACGTTTGAAAGAGAAAGGGTCAGCTGAGCGTCGCTTGCCGCACCCTTACTTTCGTGTTATAATGCATTATAACATAGCGTTTTACACTTTGCAAGTCCGAATTTCAAAAAATGCTTTTTCGCTTCAAAGTGTGAATCTTTCTTCGCAAGGAATGCATAGAATTGGAGGCTAAAGTCCGAATGTCGAAGATTTGTACGCATTTTGATACCTATTATGAGCAGTGGAACGCCGAAATCGGCGCTTTGTGCTACATTTTATGCCGCGACCGCGCGGGCGCAAACGACGTCGCATTTCAAACCTTCCTGCGTCTGGGCGGCGCGAAGGACGCTCAAATCAGCGAAAGCGACGCGCGAATGCTTCTATACAAGAGTGCCGTCCGCCTGTGCGATGACTTCTATTTAAAGAAGATGCGTCTGGCGCCCAGCAGAAAGAACCTTGCACAGCAGGCTCTCCCCTTTCCCGCAACCGATGCGCTCTATGCGCTGCTTCGCCTGCCGTTCAGGCGCCGCGCGGCGCTGGCGCTGCGCCAATTTGGTTTTTCGCTGGATGAGCTTGCAGAAATTCTGGGCGTAAGCAAATCCGCCGCCGCGAAGCTGTCTCGCGATCCGGGGATTGAAGGCTGGCAGGAAGCGCTCAAGAGCGTGGAACTTACCGAAGACGAGGCGCTCATGATGAATGACCGCATCTACACGCGCTTTGCCGAGCGCAGCGTCGGCGTGGAAAATGCCATCCATGACGCGCGCAACGCCTTCGACCGTGCGCTGCCCTACCTTGCCGCCGCCGTGCTGGCTGTGTTTGCCGCTGCGATATGGTATGTCAAGCGGGGGATGTAAATCACAAAGACTGCCAGTCTGTTTTTCTGGCAGTCTTTTCTTGTTGCCATGCATATCCTTCTTCCCTCTGCGCGCACAATACGGCCATCCTTTCTCCCAGGAGGCCGTATGCCGCAGCCCGATCTTCTCACAGCACCGGTTAAACCCCTGATCCTCAGAATCGCCCTTCCCTCTATGCTCGCCATGATCGCATCCAGCCTGTGCACAGTGCTCGACGCGCTGCTCCTCAGCCGCTTCGGCGCGCAGCATGCTGCGGCCGCCGCCGTCAGCTTCCCTCTGCTTTCCTGGATTCAAACCCTTGGCTTCACGCTCGGCATGGGCGCAGGCAGCTTTCTGAGCCGCTGCCTCGGCACAAATAACCCCGACGCCGCCCGAACCGCTGCATCCACCGCATTCTTCTGCGCGATTGCGCTCTCCTGTCTCCTGTGCGCGGCGGGCTTTCTCTTTGCCCCTGCGCTGGTCTCCCTGCTCGGCGCACAGCCCGATTCCATCGCCCTTGCCGCCGCCTATGCGCGCTATGTGCTCGCCAGCGGCCCGCTGCTGTGCATGAGCCTCGTGCTCTCCAGCCTGCTGCGTGCGCAGGGCAACACACTGCCCAATATGCTTGCCTTCTCAGCCGGCGCAATCATCGGCATAGTCCTTCTTTTCATGCTCGTTCCCCGGCGCGGCGTTCACGGCGCGGGCGTCTCGATGCTCGTGCGCGAGGGCGTGACGCTTTTTCTGCTGCTCCTCGCTTCCCTTCGCAAAAAATCGCTTGTCCGGCCCAGATGGCGCGCTGTTTCCCTGAAGCCGTCCGTCTTCCGGGATATCATGCGCTCCGGCGCGCCGACGCTCCTGCGTCAGGGGCTTACAAGCATCTCCTCCGGCATGCTCACCCGCATCGCCTCCGCTTACGGAGAAGCCGCGCTTGCAGGCGTCGGGCTGAGCGTGCGCGCGCTTTCGCTCATTTCTGCCGCCACGATCGGTTTCGGACAGGGTTTTCAGCCCGTATGCGGCGCGGCCTATGGCGCGGGGCATACGGATCGCATGCTGAGCGCCTATCGTTTCTGCATGCGCACCGTCGTAATCGCCCTTGCCGTCGTGGGCGCAGCGCTGTTTTTCCTTTCCCGGCCGCTGCTCGCCCTTTTCTCCCCGGATGCGCAGACGCTTGAAATGGCAAACAGCGCCCTGCGCGCGCAGAGTATCGTCCTCTTCGCGCAGGGCGCTGTCATCATGATGAATATGCTCGCTCAGGCCGCAGGCATGACCCTGCGTGCCAGCATCGTGGCCGCCAGCAGGCAGGGCTTTGTGCTCATTCCGCTGCTGTGGCTGATGCCGCGTTTCTTTGGTTTGAATGGACTGATCCTCAGCCAGAGCGTCAGCGATCTCCTTTCGCTTGCGCTTTGCCTGCTGGTCATGCGCGGCGCGATCAGAGATTGCGCGTGCGCACGCGGCGAATGTTCGGATGCTCGGAAAGCGTCTCGATAATATCCACGTAGCTGATGCGGTTGGGCATCGTCAGGGTGTACATGTTGGCGTAGAGGTTGCCCTCCGGCTTGGTCTCTGCGTGGAAGTCCACATCCAGAATCTTGACGCCCTGCTTGGTGAAGTATTCGCTCAGGAAGGACAGCGTCTCCTGCCTGTGGATGAACTGCACCTCCAGCTTCTTGAGCGTATGCACATGAATGATGCGCTGCATCACCCTGAGCACGACCAGCACGATGATGCCTGCCAGGCAGCCCATCAGGATAAAACCGGAACCGACCGCCAGACCGATACACGCCATGCACCACAGCGAAGCCGCCGTCGTCAGGCCGGAAATCTTGTGCTCGGCAATGAAGATCGTGCCCGCGCCCAGGAAGCCCACGCCGGATACGACGGTGGACGTGATGCGGCCCACGCTCACGTTAATCGGCGTACCCGGGCCCAGAGCCAATACGGCCGCCGTGGACTGCTGCTCAATGAGCGAAACCAGCGCCGCGCCCACGCAAACCAGCACGTGCGTGCGCATGCCCGCCGGGCGATTCTTCACCTCGCGGTCAATACCGACCACCGCGCCAATCGCCACCGCCGCCAGAATCCGCAGCAGGATAATCTCCATGCTCAGCGGCTGGCCGAAACCTTCAAATCCGCTCAGCAGGCGGAAAATATCGCTCATCGTCATCGACATTCCCTTACACCTCCGCATTGCGCTGTCTTTATCGTACGGGGCCTGCCTCGTCGCCATGCCTTTACGAACGTAAAATTGGCGTAAAATTTATGTAAAGTATTATAGCACCAAGCCGCAGAATTCGCAAGCCTTGTTGGCACTTCTCCACAATTCTTTCGTTGACAACAGCCTGCCGCGCGATTACAATGACGTTATTGATTACGGCAACATCCCGGAGGCATTCATGAAAAACGCTTCTTCCGCCGAGCTGAGCGCCCTCGCTGCGCGGGCGCGGCATATTGCAGTGCCGCCGCTCTCGCGCGGGACGGACGGCCGCCTGATGCCGCAAAGCCGGCAGATCATACAAAAGCGTATCGAGATGATTCTCAGGCAGAATCGCGCCGTCGGCGCAAGCGTCGTGCTCTGCCCGCCAAGTGCGCCTGCGGATGTGTTCCATTTCGGCTATGCACGATTGAAACCCAAAATCCCCGTGACGGAGCATACCTGCTTTCGCATTGCGTCGGTATCCAAGCTGGTGATGAGTTTCGCCGCGCTTTCGCTCATGGAAGACAACCTCGTGAATCTGGATGAGGATATCTCCGCATACCTTGGCTATCCCATCCGCCATCCGGCATACCCGGATATTCAAATCACGCTGCGCATGCTCCTCACCCACAGCGCCGCCATCACCGATGACGGCCCCTATGGCACGCGCGGCATGCAGCCGGGCTGCACGCTGCGTGAGCTGCTGGAGAATCCCGCCTGCTGGCGCGATACAGCGCCCGGCGAAGCCTTCCATTACAGCAATCTCGGCGCGGGCGCTGTGGGTACTGTGCTCGAGCGCGCGGCGGGCATGCCCTTTGACGATATCCTGAAAGAGCGCGTTTTTGATCCGCTGGGCATCCGCGCCAGCTACGATCCCCGGCGCATCGTGCCGGCGGATGATCTCGCCGACGGTTACAGCGTGCGCGGCTTTTTCCCGCTCTTCCCGCCGCAGCTTCGCTATGATGCCGCCGCTCTCGCCGCAAGGCCGCCCGAGGCGTTTGATCCCGAGCGCGATTATCTCATCGCCGCCGGACGCATGATCACAGACAGCCACGGCATGGAGCGGCTCATCCGCCTGCTCGCCTCCAGGGATGGCATGGGCGTGCTTGCGCCAGAGTCGCTTGATCTGATGCGAGCCCCGCAGCGCGGCGCGCCGGGCATAAGCGATATGGATCGCGGACTGAACACCGCTTTTCTCGCGGGCGTCTTCCCCGGCTTTTCGCCTGTCGGCCATCAGGGCGTGGCCTACGGCATGTGCGCCGAGCTCTTCGCCGATCCTGCAACAGGCGCGGGTGTGGGCGTGATGACCAGCGGCGTTCGCCTGGTAAAATCACCGCCGCTCATGCGCGCCGGCTTCGATCTGCTCGCCCTTGGCTTCGCCGCCATTCAACAAAGCGGCTGACTTTCACACTCCTGCCATAATTCGTTTAAATTCTTTTCCAAATCCCATCATGATCCATCCACAGATGGTTCGTATAATGAAATCATCCAAAGTACCCCAAAACCCGAAAGGAGAATTCGCAAATGAGTAATTTCCGCTCTTTCCGCAAGCTGGCGGCGCTGACGACGGCGATCGCCCTTATATCCACCGCTTCCCTGTTCACCTTTGCTTCAGCCGAAAACAGCGGCAAGCATTTCTCCATCGTGGAGGCTGCCTCCCGGGAAAATGCCCTCTCCATTCCGGAGATCGCGAAACAGTGCCGCACCTCCGTCGTCGCCATCGAGACGGAGACCACCGTGGTCTACAACAACTATAACAATGACTACTACAATCCCTTCGGCTCCATGTTCCCGGGCTTCGGTTACGGCTACGGCAATCCGGGCCGCAGCACCCCGCGCGAGTATACCCAGACCGGCGCAGGCTCCGGCATCATCCTCTCCGAAGATGGCTACATCCTGACCAACCACCACGTCATCTCCGGCGCGGACAAGATCACCGTCTACGTCATGCCGGAAGACCCGGACGCCGAGGAGATCACCTACGAAGCGACGCTGATCGGCTCCAGCGAAAGCAACGACGTCGCGGTGCTCAAGATCGATGCTGAAGGCCTCAACGCCGCCGAATTCGGCGACAGCGACCAGCTGGAGATCGGCGAGCTGGCCGTGGCCATCGGCAACCCGATGGGCAACGTGCATGGCTCCGTCACCGCCGGCATCATCTCCGCCACCGAGCAGGAGCTGACCATTGACGACGTGACCATCAGCGCCATCCAGACCGACGCCTCCATCAACCCGGGCAACTCCGGCGGCGCGCTGTTCGATTCCTACGGCAACGTCATCGGCCTGGTCTATGCCAAGTCCTCCTCCGTATCCATCGAGGGCATGGGCTATGCGATCCCGGTTAACGACATCAAGGAGCTCGTCACCGGCATGATCAACGATCCGGACTCCGTGAAGGCGCAAACCCTGGGCAGCCAGATCATGCTGGGCATCACCATCTCCGAGATCACCGAGGAGATGAGCAAGCAGTACGGCTATCCGGTCGGCCTGTATATCACCGAGGTCTCCTCCATGAGCGCGGCCGAGCGCGCGGGTCTGCAGCGCGGCGACATCATCACCAGCTTCAGCGATGAGCCCGTCGTCACCGCCGACGATCTGAACACCCTCAAGGCGGGTCATACCACCGGCGACGTCGTCTCCATCGTGGTGGACCGCAACGGCCGCCAGGTGACGCTTGAAATCGTCATGCCGCAGCCGACCGAGGTTGAAACCCTGAACAAGTAAGCCTCTCATTCAAAGCTCCCTGTCCGGGGAGCTTTTCTTATACCCCGCCTTCTTTTTCTTTCATCATGCTTCCATATTCTTCTATATCGGCGCTCCTTGCGCCGATCGCGTGCCTGTGCTATCATGAAGGCAGCACATATTCCCCTCTTCCCAGTCATTTCGGAGGTCATTTTCATGTCTTTGGTCAAGCGTCTTTTCTGCCTCTTTGCGCTTCTTGCCCTGCTTCCCCTCTGCACCCGGGCGGAGATCATCCTTTTCGAGGATGAAAACGGCAAGGTCGTCATGGGCGACGACGGCGAAATCGACTTCCTGCCACCGGATCCAACCTTTGTGCCTGCTGCCGCGCCGGAAAGCACACCCTCTGCGTATTCCGCTCAGGAAACACGCCTGATTGAAACCTATCAGCTCAATACGCCCCAGCCTACACCGACTCTTGAGCCCTTCTCCTATTCGCGCAAGCTCGAATACGGCGTGAGCGGCAATCTGGTCAAAAAGCTGCAGGATCGCCTGCGGGATCTGGGCTTTTACGACGCAAAATCCTCCGGCGGCTATTACGAGATCACACAGAAAGCCGTGCGCGCATTCCAAAGTCACAACGGCCTGAGCGCAGACGGCGTCGCCGGCAGGCAGACGCAGGAGATGCTCTTTTCCTACGACGCCGTGCCCGCCTGGGCCACGCCGCGCCCCTCGCCCACGCCCGCGCCGGCAAAATACACGCTGATGGTGGACGTGGCCAATCAGATCGTACGCGCATATACCTACGATGAAACGGGCGCATACACCGTGCTTGTGCGCGAGATGATCTGCTCCACCGGAACAAGCAAATATCCCACGCCGCTGGGCACGACGATCATGCCCAAAAAGCGCGCCCTATGAGGCTACTTGCCCA
>CAZACE010000049.1:0-8313 GCA_964483255.1 uncultured Oscillospiraceae bacterium | reverse complement strand
TCTGGATAAGGTTATTGAGTTCGCCCTCTCACGAGAGCGGAGTTATAATATCAGATTTGTTCTGATTTGTCAAGCATCTCTTCTTCTTTTTTACTGCCAACTCTTTCCAACTCTTCCCTTTTACTTCCCAACTCTTCCCTTTTTACTGTGTGCTTGACAGATTTCTTCCATGCCTGTATAATCATTTCACTGTTTTTTGAATCCACTGTGCCCGCAAAGCCACCCTTCGAGCACTTCCCCCTATACATATCAGGAGGCCGACGCATCATGAAAACCGTTCTTGGCTGCGTCCGCAAGGCGGACACCGATTTTGAAATGATCGTTCCCGGAGACAGGATTGCCGTAGGCATCTCCGGCGGCAAGGATAGCCTGCTGCTGCTCTATGCCCTTTCGCTGTATCGCAAATTCTCCGGCAAGGATTTTACGCTGCAGGCCATCACACTTAAAATGGGCCTTGAGCCCTTCGATGTGACGCCCATCGCTGCGCTGTGCGAAAAGATTGACGTGCCCTATACCGTCATTGAAACCGAGATCGCGCACATCATCTTTGATGTACGCAAGGAGAGCAATCCCTGCGCGCTGTGCGCCAAGATGCGCCGCGGCGCGCTCAACGACGCCGCCAAGGAACTGGGCTGCAACAAGGTGGCGTTGGGCCATCATCGCGACGACGCCATCGAAACCCTCCTTATGAGCCTGCTCTTTGAAGGACGGCTTCACACTTTCCATCCCAACACGTATCTCTCCCGCAAGGATATCACCGTCATCCGCCCAATGATCTATGTGCCGGAAAAGCACGTAAAGCACATGGTCAAGGTGCTGGATCTTCCGGTCATCAAGAATCCCTGCCCCGCAGACGGACATTCCAAGCGCGAGGAAATCAAAGAGCTTATCCGCACGCTCTCCAAAGACTATCCCAATCTCAAAGACTACATGACCTCTGCACTGCGCAATACGCAGCAATACGGCCTCTGGGATAAAAAGCTCGTCGGCGGACCGAGACCCAACGAATACATTCAGGACAACAGCAAATGAGCATATAAAAGTGAAGCTCCGGCGCATCAAACGCCGAAGCTTCGTTTTTTATTTCATTCTCAGTGATCCTGCTGCTTGCTCTTGGCCAGATCCATATAGCGCGCAACCGCAAAGCCCGCTGCAAAGCAGATGAGCGCCAGCACAAGCGCTCCCGCGCTTTCAAAGCTCGTAGGCACAATCTTGAGCGAGGAGGCGATGACAAAACCCAGAATGAGCCTGGAAACCACCGCATAGTGCTTTTCATAGAGCGTATTAACCAGGCGCGCAAGCGCGACCACCGTGATTGCAAGACCCAGCAGCAGGGGCAGAATCACGGAAAAATCCAGCGAAGCAATGCCCGCCGTCATCGGCTCATACAGACCCATATACAGCAGCACAGACGAAGAGCTCAGGCCCGGAACAATCAGGCTCAGACCCCAGACGAGACCGCAGATCACAAAGCTCATCGCACTGGTCTGCACCTCAGCCGCCTTACCTTGCTCAAGCAAACAGAACAGGAAATACGCCAAAGACAGCGTCAGCACAAACGGCGTCCAGCTCATCTTTGCGTCACTGCGTTCGGATTCCTTAAACAGCTGCGGCAGCGTGCCGCAAATCAGACCGAAGAAGAGCATCAGCGCAACGCTGGCCGAAGCATTGAACATCGCCTCCACCACATTGGCCAGCAGCGTAAAGCCCAGCAGCCAGCCAATCATGAACGGGATGAACATCCTGTAATAGAGCTTTGCAGATTTTCCCGGATGGGAAAGCATCGCCATCATCGGCTCATAGATGCCGAAGGCAACCAGCAATACGCCGCCGCTGACGCCGGGCAAAATCGCGCCCGTGCCGACAATCGCTCCCTGAACCGCCAGAATCAGACTCCTGAGCAACACATTCTTCTTCATGTTATGCTCCTTACAGACCGATCACACTAAATATGCCCGTGCTCGCAATGCCCATAATGATGCCCGCAATCACAACACCGCAGGAAACAGCAAGCGTCGTCGCCTTGATGCCCATATTCAGGAAGGACGCAGCAAGCGTACCCGTCCAAGCGCCGGTACCCGGCAGCGGAACGCCGACAAAGAGCATCAGCGCCACGAACAGACCGCGCTCGCCCGCTTTTTCGGTCAACTTGCGGCCGCCGCGCTCACCCTTTTCAATGCAATAGGTGAAGAACTTGCCAATATACTTCTTATCCTTACCCCACTCGAGCACTTTGCGGGCAAAGAAATAGATGACCGGCACCGGCAGCATATTGGCAATCACACAGACCACAAGCGCCTGAAAATACGGAAGGCCCATACCCACAGCGATCGGCACGCCGCCACGAAGCTCGATGAGCGGAACCATAGACACCAGCGCACAAAGCAGATACTTTTTCAGCATATTCAAAATTCCCTTCTTGTATTCCTGTTATTGCTTCAAAACAAACGAACGCGCCATATTATATATCGCCTAATCATAAAAGTCAACAGATTCCTGTTGACTTCTCAATATACAGATTTCTGCGCATGTTATCCCTTGCCCAGAAGTGTGTCCGCACGCCTGCGCGTACGATCCCGCAGAATCTGCTGCGAGAGCAGCTGCAGTTCCTTCGCCTCAAAGAGCACCACGGAGCCAAACGGCGCCACCAGCACGCGCTCTATCGCCGTGCGATAGGCATTCAGCTTGGCAACCATCTCATCCATGAGCTTTTCCTCGCTGTCTTCCCTCGCCATCAGAAAGGCGATCTCATCGGTGAAGACCAGATACAGCCTCAGCAGCATCTGCGCGCAGGCAGGAATATCGCCGACGAAGAATTCCTTGCTGTTCACACCCTCCTGCAGAATTGCCTCCATGACACTCTGCATGCTTTCCAGCTGACTTCCTTTCATCTTTTCGCGCATCATCGCTCCGTCCTCGCGGTAAGCCACGTGGATCATCAGCGAAATGAAGCTGCTGTTGCCGCTGCCCAGCACCGCAGAATCATGGAATACAGCATTGAGCTTGTCCACAGCCGAGCCCTGCGTCTGCTCAGCGGCCTGCCTGGCGCGCTCGCAGCATTCCTGCGCGCGCATTTCACAGATCGCCTCCAGCACGGAAAGCTTGCTGTCAAAATGATGATAGAAGCCGCCCTTGGAAAAATTCATCTCCGTCAGGATATCCTGCACGGACGTCTTCTCATATCCCTTTGTATAAAACAGACGTTCCGCCGCTAAAAGCAGCTCGCTCCGGCGCGCATCGCCCTTTTTCATGTGATCAGCCTTTCCGATTTGCTCTCTCGTATTATTCCTTGGTTTCCCCGCCGGATCCGTCGTTGTAGAGGATTTCCTTCTGCGAAGCGCGGTAGGTCGTCGTCCAGAGCTTTTTGCGCTCGATCTCCCTGCCCTCGCTGTCCTTGTAGACCTTGTAGGTATCCACCTCGTAGCCCGTGCGCTTCTCGCGGCCAAACTGGCGCGTACCCACAGGCAGCGAAGCATCAAACGTGTACAGCAGTTCATCCGACGGCTTGATCGTCTTGATCACCTCGGACTCCAGATCGATCGTCATGCCGTTATCCAGCATCTTGCCGTAGATCTCCACCGTCACCTGCTGATTCTCATACCAGGCGACGACGAACACCGGAAACTCGCCCTCGTTCTCAAAGATAAAATCCAGCGACGGATAATTGACCGTGGCGTCCTCGCCCTTTTCCACATAAGTAGATGGCCAAGTGTGCGCGCTGCGCTTCACGATCTTGAGATCCGCGCGCACGACGGCATTAAACAACGTGGAGGACGTCTGGCAAACGCCGCCGCCCGTGTCATCCACCAGCACGCCGTTGGCGATTGCGCCGGCCTCGCGATATCCCTTCGCACCCGTGCGCTGGCCCGTGCATTCGTTGAAGGAAAGCGTCTCGCCCGGCAGCACCACGCGCCCGTTAAGCGCATTGGCGGAAAGCTCGATGTTCGTGTTGCGATCCTTGTCCTTGGTCGTCTTCGTCGTGAAGGAAGAAATTCTGCCAAAAAGGCCTTCCAGCTGCGCGCGGAAAAGCGTCGGCTCGACATTCTCGCCCTGCACAATGATCACGCGGTCATACGCGCCCTCATCCAGAGCAGCGAGGATATCCGCCGCAAGCTGCTCGCGGTTGACCACATAACCCTGCTGCGCCTCGGTGAACGTAAATGTGCGGTTGTTCATGTCAAACGCATCCAGCGTGGCATTTTTCATTTCCACATCCAGGCTGTCCGCGATGATATCCACAAGGCCCGCAACCGCGCTGCGGTCATACGTAAAGCCCGTGCTGAATTGCACGCCGTTTTGCGCAGCATGCTGAATCTGCGCATAGCGCTCCTCCAGCGTACCCGACCGGCCCACAGCATAGGCGCGCTCCAGTATCTTCTGCGCGTCAAACATCATGGGCACTTCCTGCGAGGTGATGCGCCAGCGCTTTTCGCCGGCAGCCACCACGAGCGAAAATTCCGAAGAGATCTGCACCTGCTGCCTGGAAAGCAGCTCCTGCGCATCGCTCATGCTCATGCCGCCCAGATCCGTACCATCGACGATGACGCCCGGATAAAACAAATCACTGCTCACAGTCTGACGAATGGCGGCATACGCTTCATATGCCGCCATTTGATCCTGATAAATCTTAATGCCGCCAAGCCACAAACACGCGCAGCCCAGCATCACAATCAGCGTCCAGACCGGGAACAGGCTTCTTTCTTTTGCATCAGCGCGCCCAGCGGCGCGACGATCCAAAGCCATATTGCTCCGTTCTCCTCAAGTCAGATTGTTTTAAGACTGCTTCGCCGCATCGATTGCAGCAAACAGTTCCTTCTCATTCATGCGGTAAGAGAGAATGTGCAGGCTGTCGGACAGATGCACATTGTTGATCGCCACATCCTCCGGCAGCATCAGATCCACCGGCGCAAAATTCCAGATGGCGCGCACGCCGCCCTCCACAAGAGCATCGGCAATATCCTGCGCAAAGCCCTTGGGCACGGACAGCACGGCGATATCCACATCGTGGCTCGCCAGCCAGCTCTCCAGCTTTTCCATCGGCTGCACGAGAATGCCATGGACGTCGATGCCCACCAGCGCCTCGGAAACATCGAAGATCGCCTGGATGTTGAAGCCCTCGCGCGCAAAGCCGGCATAATTCGCCACCGCACGGCCGATATTGCCCGCGCCGACGATGATCATGTGATATTGCTTGTGCAGGCCAAGGATCTCGCCAATGCGCTCCTTGAGATTGGAGACATGGTAGCCATAGCCCTGCTGACCGAAGCCGCCAAAGCAGTTGATATCCTGCCTGATCTGAGAAGCGGTCAGGTTCATGCGCTCACCCAGCTCCTGCGAGGAGATACGCACAACGCCCGCCTTTTCCAGCTCCTTCAGGTGACGATAATACATGGGCAGCCTGCGAACAACCGCATCAGACACCCTGGATTTATATGCCATAATGATCGCTCCTATCCCTCGAGTACTCCCGTACAAAAATCCCCTTATTGATATAAGTATATCAGGAACGGGCATATCGCGCAAGTTAAACTTCTCGCACAATATTCAATATTATCCATAGTATAGCATACGCATTTTTAGAATTCAACATATTCAAATTCTTGAAAATGATCGCATTCTTTACCGCGCTTTCTTCCTGGCGGATTTCTCCCGCTTCCTCAGCCGAAGCGGCTCGGCAAGCGCCAAATCTATCGCGGAAGATTCCAGCTCTACGCTCTCCACGCGCACGCTGAGCACCTGACCGAGCGAAAAGATGTATCCGGTTCTTTCGCCGCGAAGCGTCATGCGCCGCTCGTCAAAGTCAAACCAGTCATCCAGAGCGCGCACATGCATGAAGCCCTCCGCGCCATTTTCCAGCGCAACATAGACGCCCCATTCGCTCACGCCGCAAACCACGCCGTCAAAGAGCTCGCCGACATGCCCATGCATGAATCTGGCCATCATCAGCTTGTCCGCCGCCCGCTCCGCATCCACCGCCGCGCGCTCACAGTCCGAGCTGCGCACCGCCGCATCGGCAAGCGCCTCGCCATGCAGCAAAGGCTTCTCCCCCTTGATCGCAGCCGTCAGCGCGCGGCTGACTACAAGATCCGGATAGCGCCGGATCGGCGAAGTAAAATGGCAATAATCCGGCATGGCCAGACCGTAATGCCCCAACGGCGATACGTCATATCGCGCCTTCTGCATGCTGCGCAGCGCTAGCATGCTCACCACGGTGAACTCCGGCGTTTCCCTCGTGCGCTCGAGCACAGCGCGGATATCTCCCGGCGCCGCCTGATGGCGGATACCCCGCGTATCCACGCCGATACCCTCCAGAAAACTCTTGAGCGTATCGAGCTTCTCCGGATCAGGCTTCTCATGCACGCGGTAGAGCAGCGGCACGCCGCGGGATTTCGCAAAACGCGCTACAGCCTCGTTGGCCGTCAGCATGAAATCCTCGATCATCAGCTCAGCCTCGCCGCGCGCTCTTTTGGCGATCTCCACCGGTTCTCCCTGCGCATCCAGCACAAACTTCGGTTCATCCGTATCAAAATCGATCGCACCCGCCGCCTGGCGTTTCCTGCGGATCACCCGCGCCAGATCGCGCATCGCCAGCAGCGCTTCTTCCACCTGCGCCATCTTCTCTTTTTGGGCTTTGTCCCCCTCAAAGAGCGCATTGACGTCATCATAAACAAGCCGCGCCTTCGAACAGATAATCGTGCGCAGCAGCTTGGTCTTCACAATCTTTCCGTTCTCGTCAATGTCCATCAGCGCACTCAAGGTGAATTTATCCTCACCCGGACGCAGGGAGCACACACCGTTGGAGAGCTGTTCGGGCAGCATCGGCAGCACGCGCCCCGGGAAATACACGCTTGTGCCGCGCAGATAGGCCTCGCGATCCAGCTGTGATCCCTGCGGAACATAGTGCCCCACATCGGCGATATGCACACCCAGGCGCATGAGACCATTGCCCAGCCGCTCAATGCTGACAGCGTCGTCAAAGTCCTTGGCATCGGCGCCGTCAATCGTAAAGGAGAGCAGCGCTCTCAGATCCGTTCTCTCGGGATCATCCAAAAGATCGGCGGGTTTGCACCGGTCGGCTTCCGCAAGCACGTCGTCATTAAATGCCGTGCGCAGGCGCAGGCTGGCAATCAGCGCTTCCAACGCCACACTCGCCTGCGAGAAACTGCCCAGCACACCGTCGATGCGCACCAGCAGTCCGCCTTCGTCTTCCCAGCGGACGACCTTCGTCTGCACGATGTCGCCGTCATGCGCAATTTCCCCGCCCGGACGGACGGTGATACCCTGCGGCAGCCTGCGCTCCAGCGGGATGATGTATCGCACGCCGCGGCGCTCATGCAGCACGCCGATGATCTCCTCGTGCGCCCGCTCAAGCACACGCCGGACGATCACACGCTCCCGGCCAATTCTCTCCGCTTCGACGATATCGCCCCAGAGCGTGCCGCGCGCACTGTCCTTGGGACAGGTATAGACCGCTCCATCCTCTGCTTCCATCTTCACAGCGCCATGATAGAGGCCGCGCACAGTCAGGCGAAGCGTCTCACGGCGTTCCTTTTTGCCTTTGTCCTTCTTCGGCTTATCTACCGATGCAAAGCCGCTGACGGGAATGCGGCGCACATAGCGCTTCTTCCCCTGATATTCCTGTTTCACCTAAGCCACCTCTATCCTTACAGTTCCTGTTTTGCCGCCGGTTTAGCCATCGCGCAGGCAATTGTCTCTGCCAATCTTTTCACAATTACCAAGACGTGAAAAGAGGCCAAAGCACTTCATGCTTCAGCCTCTTTTGATTGTCTGTTACTTAGCCGATCACAGCGACGAGCAGCGCGCAGATGATGAACACCACCGCGGAAGCCTTCGTAGCCAGAGCGAGCTTGCCCTCCATGGACTTCGCCTTGTTCTTGCCGAAGAAAGTCTCGGCGCCGCCAGCGATCGCGCCCAGGCCGTTGCTTTCGCCCGGCTGGAGCAGAACGGTGACGATGAGAATCAGCGCAGTCACAACGAGCAGCACGGTGACAATACCGTTAAGGATAGCCATAATCTTTTGCCTCCTTGACTCGTTAAGCGGATTAGCGCTTGGAGAACTGCGGCGCGCGGCGGGCAGCCTTCAGGCCGTACTTCTTGCGCTCCTTCATACGCGGATCGCGCGTGAGGAAGCCAGCCTTCTTCACGGCCGGACGCAGCTCCGGATCAGCCTTGATCAGAGCGCGGGAGATGCCGTGGCGGATCGCGCCGGCCTGGCCAGCGAGGCCGCCGCCGTACACATTCACCAGCACGTCATAACGGCCCTCAAGAGAAGGGAGAACCAGCGGCTGACGG